>CAIXKV010000047.1 GCA_903920145.1 uncultured Rhodospirillales bacterium | reverse complement strand
GTATAGGGCCGCGACGGCGGCCCCGCGCGCCCATGCGCGCGAAGCCAAGGGCGCGGATGCGCCCGCCCGGCGTCTGAGGGCAGCCTTGATGAGTCACCATCAAGGCTCGATGGTATGAGATCGCTAATGGGCCTCGTGATGGGCGGGCTTCTTCTCGGCCTTGTCCGTCCCTTTGGCTGTAGCGGTCAACTCTTCGACCTTGGCCCGCAGGTCGTCCCGCTCTTTGGTCACGGCGACCAGTTGCCCCTTCAGGGCCTCAGAGCCACTGGCGGCGAGTTTGCCGGTCAGTTCCCCGACCTTGGCCTTAAGGCTGTCCCGCTCTTCAGTCAGAGCGGCGGCCTGGGCCGCCACTTCATCAATCTTGGCCTTGGCCTGATCCCGTTCGCTGGTCACGCCAGCCAGTTGCTGGGTCGCCTGATCTCCCCGCGCCTGTTGCGCCTTAAAGTCTTGTGCAAAAGAAGCACACAGAACAATGGCCACAGCCGCGACCAACAAGCCCATGACAGAGACAATTCGCCAGAATTTTGGCTCATGTGCAACTGTAACTGAATTGTTTCCCATCGGTATCCTCTCTCTTAGCAGAAGGGCCGTTCATCGAATTGTAGCGACGTTTTAACGGGACGGCTGCTATCCGTCACGTTGAAAACGCCCCTCCACCAGAGCAACCCTCATCAAACCTTGATCAGGCGAGCGCATCCGCGCCTGTGCTGTCCCGAAGCCTCGGAACAAAAACATGAACGAACAACCGGCTGTCCTCGGTCGGTTCGATCACCGCGCTCTGACCAATGGCCAAGAGATCGCGCACCATCGCCAATGCCGGTTCATCAAGCCCAAAGCCTCCATGGACCACCGACTCGAACACCAAGCTTTGCAGCCCCATGACCAAATCGGTCACGAACGCCACGGCCCGCTGTTCCGCCTGAGCCCGCACCAACCGCTCCAACAGATCGGGCTGACCGTCCAACGGCCCCACGGGCTGAAGGAACAGCTCGATCCCCCCGCCGCAAGCCAGCCCTGCCTCTTTGGCCCGTGCGTCGGTCACAGTATGACCAAGCAATCGCGACTCGCCATCGGCCATGGCCTCTAACGCCCGCTCAACCACAACCTCTTCGATCAAGCCCGCCGACACCGAACCCACTCTAACACCGCCCTGGTCCACCGCCATCAGACTGCCCACCGGACAAGGGGCCGAGTCCCAGGCTCGAATCACCGTCACCAACGCAACCTCGCGCCCCCCCGCCCGCCACTCCAGCGCTGCCCCCAAGGCATCCTCGCCCCTTACCGTCATCCTATCGCCCTCCCCCTTCTCTGGCCTGCGGCTGCCCACGCCTCCTGAAGATTCGGGCATTTTGGCGGCGTATTGTCTGGGCCGGGCTGGACGAAACGCCGCACCGCCCCCCAACAGGGTCCAGCGGGCTTGCACCGAACGCTCCAGACGGGCATGGTCAAACTGTCACCAACGGCAACCCGGTTCGGGAGCCCCGGCATTTCGAGGGCTCCGGTCAGGGCCGGTTCGCGTATGGCTTGGGGTTGCGGTTGGAGAATTGACGGTCTACTCTGGCTGATTGAGGTTTTTTTTCGGTCTATTGTCAGGAAGCACACAAGGATGGCCTACCGAGTTGTTCATCGGGCAGTGGGTTACACCGCTGAGCAGTTGTTCGATCTTGTCCTCGACGTTGAACGTTACCCGGCGTTCGTTCCGGGGTGGGAGGCGGCGCGTGTCTCTGAACGGCGCGAAGGCAGCTACCGCACCGACCAGATCGTGCGCCTGCTGGCTTTTCGGCAGCGGTTCCGATCCGTCACCACATTCGAGCGTCCCCATCGCATCGAGGTCAATGGACAGGGGGACGGCGTCAAACACATCAAGACGTCGTGGCAGTTTGTTCCCCAAGAAGACGGCTGCACCATCGAATTGGAAGTGTCTTTAGCATTATCCGTTAGTCCTTTGCAGCGTTTGGCGGAGACAGCCTCACGCGACACGACCCGGCAGATGCTAACCGCCTTTATGGCGGAGGCTGAACGTCGCTTCGGCACCAGTAGTGCCGCCACAAACAACACAACCACCAAGGGAGACCGTGGCCGATGCCGCCCGATGACAGCAACAGCCTAGTCTGCCGTGGGACCGGCATCGCGATTGAGGCTGAAGCCGACCACGTTGATCCTCTCATCAAGGGCGTTCCCGGCTATCTGCGGGATGTCTATCGCTGGGCCTATCTGGAGCCATTCGCCCTCACGGTCTTCGATCACCAAGCTATGGTCTCGGCGATCCTCTGGGGCAACTATCACCGATTGGCGCGCAGCGTTCTGGAAGAGCTGCACCAGGGGCAGCGGGCGCTGCAATTGGCCTCGGTTTATGGTCCGTTCTCGCTCCAATTGCTGGAAGCCTTAGGGCCAGACGGCCAGCTTGACGTGGTGGAAATCGCCCCGGTCCAGATCGCACGATGCCGGCGGCTGCTCGGGGATCGCCCGAATGTCCGCGTGATCCAAGGCGATGCCGCCTATCCGCCCGAAGGCGCTTACGATGCCGTGATCAGCTTCTTCCTGCTCCACGAAGTCCCCGAAGACTACAAGACTCGGATCGTTGACGCGGCCCTGGCGCGTGTGGCACCAGGCGGGCGCGTGATCTTCATCGACTATCACGGGCCGGCCCGACTGCATCCCCTGCGCCCGATCATGGCCGCTGTGTTCGCTTTGCTGGAACCGTTTGCCCGCATTCTTTGGACTCGGGAGATTGAGAGCTATGCCAGCGAATCCAGAGGGTTCCGCTGGCATAAACGGACATTCTTCGGCGGCTTATATCAAAAAGTCGTCGCAGAGCGGATCGGTTAGCCCGTCCCTGATATCGGCGAGCCCTGATGGTGATTCATCAAGGCTCGTACATTCCAGTCTTTACAAGCAAAAACGCTATCATCCCACCCACTCGATCCATGGCAGGATCGGGTGGGTGGGGCGCGTGAAAAATATTCTTCGGTCCTCTGGAAAGTCGCTATGATCGGAGCCGTGTTAGAAATCACGGACGGAATCCCGGCATGCCGGTAGAGGGGGACGATCTTGTACCGGCGGCCCATGACAATGCCACGTCGCCGGTATCGGGCCACGACGGCGGCGCCCGCTTGGCGTCTGAGGGCAGCCTTGATGGGACACCATCAAGGCCCGATGGTGCGAGAGCCCCGCGCCTGATCCGGGTTGGTTCGGGCGGCCCGGTTCTGGAACTGGTGGTTGGCGGCTCATGGGTGCTGGCCGACGGATTGACCGATCCGGCGTCGGTAAAAGAAGCCCTCGCCGTCGGTGCCGCAGCGGGTAAAATCGAAACGCTGGCGGTGCGATCCGAAGGGTTGGAACAGGCCGACAGTGCCTTGATGGTTTATCTGACCGCCGTGCATGATCTGGCGCTGGCGGCGGGCGTTCGGTTTGATATGTCGGGGTTGGGCCCTGCCATTGCCGCCTTGGTAACGTTGGCGCGGGCTGTTCCCGAGCGGACAGGCACGGGACACGAGGGCGGTGCGGTGCCGCCTGTCGATCAGGTGGGTTGGAAGGCGCTGGCGGTGTTGCGCGAGGCCGATAGCCAGATTCGCTTTTTCGGCGAGCTGTGTCTGTCTTTTGGCCGTTTGATCAGAGGGCGCGCGCGGTTCCGTTGGCGTGATGTGCTGGAAATCCTGGAAGATGCCGGGCCACGCTCTCTGCTGATCGTGACGGTGATCGCCGGTCTGATCGGCATGATTCTCGCCTTTATCGGCGCGGTGCAATTGCGGCGTTTTGGGGCCGGAATCTATGTGGCCGATCTGGTCGGTTTGGCCATGACCCGCGAAATGGCAGCGGTGATGACCGGAATCGTGATCGCCGGCAAAACCGGCGCTGCTTTTGCCGCCCGCATCGGCACCATGCAAGCCCAAGAAGAAATCGATGCTTTGACCTCGTTGGGGCTTTCTCCCATCGATTTCTTGGTTTTGCCTCGGGTCATTGGGCTCGCCCTGATGATGCCGTTGCTTTACCTTTACGCCTGTGGTGTCGGCTTGGCCGGCGGAATGCTGATCGGAACCACGGTTCTGGACCTGTCGCCAATCGAATACTGGCAGCAAACCCAATTGGCGCTTCATCCCAGTCAATTCCTGATTGGTTTCGGTAAAAGTGTGGTGTTTGGCGCATTGGTCGCCATTGCCGGCTGTATGCGCGGCATCCGGTGCGGGCGCAGCGCGGCGGCAGTGGGTGAAGCCACGACATCGGCAGTGGTCACGGCCATTCTCTATATCATCATCACCGACGCAGCCTTCGCGGTGTTGCTGGAGATTTACGGACTATGAAGCCGGCTGGCGAATCGAATGGCCAGGGGGCGGAGGCTGTGTCGAAGTCCGCCGGAATCGCGGTTGAACATCTTGATATGATCTTCGGCGACTATGTGGTTCAGCGAGATGTCAACTTTCGAGTAGAGCCTGGACGTATTTTTGTGATTATGGGCGCCAGCGGGTGCGGCAAGAGCACATTGCTGCGCCATATGGTGGGCTTAATTCCACCGGCAGGCGGTCGTGTCTGCTATGATGGCGAAAGTTACTGGGAAGCCAGCGAGGATCGACAGGTCGCGCTCCGGCGCCGCTTTGGGATTTTGTTCCAGGGTGGAGCGTTGTGGAGTTCCATGACACTGGCAGAAAATGTTGGCCTGCCGTTGGGCCTGTACACCAAACTATCACCGCGTGAGATTGCCGAATTGGCTTCGTACAAACTATCGCTGGTCGGATTGCGCGGCTTTGAAGATTATCTGCCTGCCGAGATCAGCGGCGGTATGCGCAAGCGTGCCGGCCTAGCGCGAGCAATGGCGCTGGATCCGGCGATTCTATTTTTCGACGAACCTTCGGCGGGATTAGATCCGCTCAGTTCCTACCGGCTGGACCGGCTGTTGTTGGAGCTGCGCGACAGTCTTGGCACCACCATCGTGGTGGTGACACACGAGTTAGCCAGCATTTTCGCCATTGCCGACGACTGCGTGTTTTTAGATGCCGAGAGCCGAACCGCCATTGCCTGGGGCCCGCCAAAGCAGCTCCTAACGCAATGCAAACAAGCCCAGGTCCGGGCCTTCTTAAGCCGTGGCAGCCAGGACGCCGGTTGACGTCCGGTATCCGTCCGTTACGACGCCCGTCAAGGGGAGAACAACCATTATGAGCCAACCCAACCCCCGAACGATCGGCTTATTCGTGATTGGTGCGATTGCCCTGGTGATCGTCGGATTGGTCGCGTTCGGCAGTCGGAGCTACTTCGAACACCGACCTCAAGCGGTGACGTTTTTCCATGGCTCGGTGGCGGGCTTGGTGGTGGGAGCGCCCGTGACGTTCCGTGGCGTCGGGGTGGGATCGGTGGTGAAAATCTCGCTTCAGATCAACTCCCAGAATGGAACGGCTCAGATTCCGGTGGTGATGGAGTTTGAACCCGAACGGGTCACGGTGGCTGGCGGTGGTGATAAATCCGGTTTTGCCGAACGCATGCTGGCCAACGGGCTCGGCGCCTCGCTGGTCATGCAAAGCCTGATCACGGGTCAATTGGCGGTTGAACTGGACTATCACGATGCCAGCGAAGAAGCCGTGACCGGCATTGATCTGGGGTTGCCGGAAATCCCCGAGGCTCGGGGCGGCCTGAACGCCATGAAAGACACCCTCAGCCGCCTGCCACTTCAGGAGTTGGCTGATAATGCGGTGTCGGCTCTACGCTCCCTGAACGAATTGATCTCGTCTCCAGAAACCCGCGACAGTTTGAAATATATCGAACAAGCCAGCAAAGGCGCGGCGGCAGTGGCTGATGCCACCCGACGAACCATCGAACATGCTGATGCCCTGTTGGGAGTCTTGCAGCCGCAACTTAGTGCGGCACTGACCGACGTCGATCATTTGATGGTCAATACTGACCAAAAGACCGGACAGATCACCGGGGACTTGCACATAGCCCTTGGTGCCGCCGATCGGACTCTGGTCGAAGGCCAGGCGGCCTTGAGTGATCTTCACAGCTTAGTGGCACCGCGTTCGGCAATGGTTCAGGACATTCAGAGTATGTTGCGCAGTCTAGCCGTTGCCGCCGCGTCCCTGCGATCCTTCGCCGATCAGGTTGATCGTAATCCTAACGCTCTTGTGATGGGAAAATCTCTCCGATGATCACCGTCCGTTCATTGCTGTCGCTGGCGATTCCGATCCTGACGGCAGCGGCTTGCGCCGAACTGCCCCCCCCAACCCTGTATGTGCTCAAGGTGACGGACCCGGCGCCGGTCATAACCACCGGCCAACCCCTTCCATCATCTCCGCTGATCGTGGGATTAGGGCCGATCACCGTGCCTGACTATCTGGACCGGGCTGACGTTGTGCGCCGAGCTTCGGACAACCGGCTGGCCATGGCCAGTAATGAGCGTTGGGGCGAGACTCTGCGCGCTGGCTTGCAGCGCGTTTTGGCCGCCGACCTAGCCCGTGACCTGGGGCCTGAATTCTGGGTAACCTCAGGCAGCGATCGGGTCGAACGGATCGACGTTGAGGTGCCAATCGACGTGGAAAGCTTTGAGCCTGACGCCGCCGGGCGCGTGGCCCTGATCACCAACTGGCGCATCCATTGGCTTCAGGGCGAGCACCGCTCGATTCTCGAACGAACCCGCCAGGGAACCAGCGAACCGATCACCGGAACCGAAGACCAAGTGCGAGCCATGTCCAATCAGATCGAGGCCTTGGCAGACACCTTGGCCGCTGCCATCAAGACTTCCCACGCAACACCGACGGCAACAGCCCCATCAACACCGCCTCTCTCCCGGAGTTCACGGCATTCGAGTTGATAAGCCTATGGCGGCTCACGAAAGCCGGTTTGGCCGAATTGATCCCGGCAAGCCATAACAATGACAGAGTGCCGGTTTTATGCCGTTCTATCCGTTGGCAGTTGGCTGTGGTAGGCTGACGGGGTCTTGTTCTGGGATTTAAGACTTGTTCTGGGATTCAAGAAATGACCGCTGTTGCTTTCGATACCGTAAAGCTAGCGCGTAAACTGCGTGATACCGCGATATGTCCCAAGAACAGACGGAAGGCATCGCCGATGCGTTAGCAGAAGTGATGTCAGGCGCGGAGTTGGCAACCAAAGGTGATATCACAGACATCAAGCGTGATACCGGCGAGCCCTGATACTGACACATCGCCGGTCCTCGGGCCGCGACGGCGGCCCCGCGCGCCCATGCGCGCGAAGCCAAGGGCGCGGATGCGCCCCCTAGAGTCCACACACTGGGGCCTCGCGTCCACGAGGACGCGGGGCCGCCGGATCGAAACCGTGAGGCTCTGGGAGCGCGGATCGCTTCCCACGGCGACCGGCTGGTCGTATATTTACTGATAGGCCGAGGGTTGGGCGGTTGGAACGGACTTTGGAAGGGCGCGATGCAAGAAGTTTGGATGCTGGTTGCCGCAGCTCTGATCTCAATGTCGGTCTACAAGACCGCGACCATGGACCAACCAACGGCGGCTCACTTTGCAGCGGCCATGGCCACCCAGGATATGGGCCCCGAGGCCGCCACGGCAGCCCGCACTCTGTTACTGTCCACTCTTGGGCCGGGCACAGGTCAAAGCGCCGGCAGCTATAAGGGCTTGAGCTTCACCATCGCCACCACGCCACCGGATGCCCAGCAATGCCGGGGGTTTCACTTGACGGTGAGCGGCGGCGTCAAGGCCACAATTGATGGCGAATTGTGCCCGCTGCCAGGGGGGGGATGGACCGAAGCCCAAGGCCCCGCCGGTATCAACAGCCGTCCTCTTGATATCCGCTGGCAGGATGGCATTCTCAAAAATGGAGCGCACCTGTATCGCGAGCCCACCCTGAAGGCCATGGAAAGCCGATTCGATTGGTCGGATACCAAGATTCAGGTGGGTGGCTATAGTTACCGGGATGCCAGGGTGTTCGCTCTCATTCGCCTTCCCAGCGGAGACATTCGTTATGCTCTTAAAAATGATGTGAGCATCATCGATTTTGTTGTGCCATAGCTGGTCGCGCGGCACCATCTGCAAAAACCGTCTTTGGGTTCGTGTTCAGGAGAGTCCGTAATGACTGTCGTCTCCGTCGCTTCGTCTTTGGCTGCCGCAGCACCCCGCGCGCCTGGAAGTGTCGCCTGTTTTCCACCGGAATCCGGGGTGGATGTCGCGGCGCTGATCGCCGAATTGACCACCGAACTGCGGCGCTTGACCGCCACCACTCACGACGATCCGTTGTGCAGTCCGGTTTTGCTGCTAGGCTTGGGATTGGCCCGCCGGTTGGCCAAAGGGGAGATCAGCCCGTCGGCGTTGGAGCAGGTCATCCAGCGATTGACTGTCGATGGTTTCGTGGATCGGGCGGCTCGCTTGGGCCGAATACTGGGGGAAACCGATCCCGCCGCCAACAGCGCCCGGCTGGCAGCCCTGTTCGAGGCCCAAGCCCGCGCGGATGACGGCTCGCTGTTGCCTTTGGAGGTGTTCCGGTCGCGGGTCGAGCGCGAGTTGTTCGGAATCGTCATCACCGCCCATCCGACCTTTAGCCTGACCACCGGCCTCATGCGGGATTTGGCGGCATTGGCCACCGGCTATGAAGCGGATGGCCGGCCTCTGACCGTCGAAGCCCGGACTGAACTGATCGAGCGCGCGGCCCGCACCGAACACCGCCCCGACCCTGATCTGTCGCTAGCGCGCGAACACACCTTATCCATGGAAGCGATCGGCCATATTGAATGGGCCCTACGCCAAGCCACGGAAATTCTTTTCGAAGTCGCCCAACGCCTTTACCCCGACTGTTGGCGAGATTTACGGCCCCGCCTCGTGACGGTGGCGTCGTGGGTCGGCTATGATTTGGACGGACGCTCGGATATCCGCTGGACCGACACGCTGCACAAGCGGTTTAAGGTGCAAGAAGTTCAGCTTGAACGCTACCTGACTTCGGTGCGTGCCTTATGTGTCCAAGTCGGTGTCGACGGCCCCTTGGCGCGGGCGGTGCGTGATACCCTGGAACTGATGGAGAGCCGAATCGCGCTGGCCGCCGCGCAAATCCGCGACGAAATCGAAGTTCTGGGCATGGTCGGGACCGATAGCGATTTTCGTGGTCGAATTCGGCGTATTTCCAACAGCATGTTCCAGAATCAGGCGTTGCGCCTGTCCGATGCTGGAACGCTGATCGCCATGATTGATCGTGCCTTGGATCGATTGGCTGAAACGGTCGGCCTCGAGCCCGCCGCCGAAGCCGCAGTGGCACGGGGGCTCGCGGTTCTGCGGACGGAACTGGCAACCCATGGGTTGGGGTTGGCTCACACCCATGTACGGATCAATGCCACCCAGGTCCATAATGCCATCCGTAAATCTGTGGGCGTGACCGCCGATCCCAATGATCCCCGGCATCGCCAATCCTACCTCAATCGGATTGGTGAATTGTTGGATGAGTGTCAACCAAAGCAAATCAATTTCGGCTCCTTAATGGGGGAACGAACTTCGGTTAAGCAGCTCTTTATGGTCGTCGCTCAGATGTTGAAATACAGCGACCATACGGTACCGATCCGCTTCCTGATCGCCGAGTGTGAAAGCGCCTTTACGGTCCTGACTGCACTTTACTTTGCTAAATTGTTCGGCGTTGAACGCCATGTCGACATTTCTCCGTTGTTCGAGACGGAAAAAGCCTTGAAGGGCGGCAGTCGAGTCATCGATCAGTTGTTAGAGAACCGCCATTACCGTGCCTACATCGAAGCGCGCGGGCGCATTGCGGTGCAAACCGGCTACTCCGATGCCGGTCGTTATTTGGGCCAAACCGCCGCTGCGGCTTCCATCGAACGGCTGCGGCTGCGGCTGGTTCGGGTGATGACCAAACATCACTTGAAGAATGTCGAGCTGGTGATCTTCGATACCCACGGCGAGTCGATTGGTCGAGGGGCTCATCCGGCGGGTATTAAGGAGCGTTTGGCTTATGTCGACCCTCCGGCAACGCGAGTCGAGATGAACAATGCCGGGATTTCCTTCAAGCAAGAAGTCAGTTTTCAAGGTGGTGATGGCTTTTTGTATTTTGTCAATCCGGTCAGTGCGTTTGCAGTGGTCACGCGGATATTAGAGCACGTCTTTCGAGAGCTACCGATCGGTAAAGATCCGTTCTATGAAGAAAGCAGCTATATTCGTGAATTCTTTACAACGGTGAAGGAATTCCAGGTCGACCTGATGCGTGACCCCAATTATGGGGTGTTGCTGGGAACCTTCGGCCCCAGCTTGCTGTTTCCTTCGGGCAGCCGCGATTCCCGGCGACAGCACGAAGACAACAGCGATGTCGACGCCACCCTAGCCAGTCAAATGCGCGCTATTCCACACAACGCCGCTCTTATGCAGTTGGGCGTGTTGGCGAACAGCGTTGGCGGCGTTGGTGCGGCCATAGCCAAAGATCCCGAGCGTTTCCGTTCGCTCTATCGCCGCTCGGAGCGGTTCCGGCTGTTGCTGGGGATCGCGGAATATGGCGCGGCGGTCAGCGATGCCCGAGTGATGCAGGGCTATATCATGCTTCATGATCCGGGCTTTTGGATCGCTCGCGCCGGGGCTTGCAGCGATCCCGAAGCGGTCGCGCGGCGATTGGAGCCGGTGTTACGCCTAGCTGACACCCTGGAGGTTTCGGCCCTTCACGAGCGACAAACCCGCGTGCTGCGTAAGCTGCAACGGGACTTGACGGTTCTGCGCGATGGGCTGGCAACCCTTCGCACCGAAGAGAAAGTGCCAGCGGGATGTGATGCGCTGGTAACGGAGCCCAATCGTGTTGCCCTGAATCTGCTCCACGCAATCCGACTGGCGCTCATCCAAAGACTGTTCTTGCTGACCATGAGGGTACCGGATTTTTCCAGCCGTCATGACGTCACCCTGAAAACTTTGGTTTCCCGGCTCTTGCATCTGGATGTGCCATCGGCTTTGGCTGATCTTCAAGACATATTCCCACGAACCGAGCCCCCCTCTTGCCTGGAGGACTTCGGAGAGCCGGCCAATTATCGTTCCGACGACAGTCAAAGCTACGAGTACGAGAACGATAAAATTTTTGAGCCGATGCGAGGCATGTTTACCTTAGTTCGGCGCATCTCAACCGCGATCGGTCATCGGGTTGGGTTTTTTGGATAACGTCGCCGGGGCCACAAGCCCGGCGTTTAAGGGCAGCCTTGGTGGATCACCATCAAGATTGGATGATGTCTATGCTTTTTTCTGTGGCGAGCCCCCTGACAAACCCGATCTGCCGTCCAATATGGGAGAGAGGGATTCGATCAGGAGGCCGTGCCATGCCGCTTTCTTCTGAATTAAGGAACCTGCCCCTTGCCGAACAGGCGATGGTGATTCATGCCACCGAGCGCGACATCGCCGAGGCTGAGGCGTGGACTCATAAGGGATTGAGTGCCGGAGAACGGGTTCGGATTCGCGCCAAAATCACCGAGCAGAAAAAGAGGGTTTGGCAAGCCAAGCATGGTTGGTAGTCAAGGGCTTTTCGAGGGCTTCTGCCCTCTTGTGATTCCCGGTGCTCATCGGTATCAATTCCCGATGCTCTTGCGAGGTTGCGGCGTGTCTCCGGCCTGGGGGGCGCGCCCATCCCTTAGGAGCCGTTAGTTAATGAGCGATCGGGAACTTCGAGAAAAGCTTCGAAAGATTGAGGCGCTGTTTGCCGGGGCGGCAACAGCGGGGGAGCGGGCGGCAGCGGGGGCTGCCGCCGAGCGGATTCGAGAGCGTCTGAAGCAATTGGGCGGAACCGAGCGCGCCGTTGAGATGACCTTCAGCTTGCGGAATCCCTGGTCCCATCGCCTGTTTGTGGCGCTGTGTCGCCGCTATGGCTTGCAGGCCTACCGCTATCGGCGCATGCGACATACCAGTGTGTGTGTTCGGGCGCCGCAATCCTTCCTCAACGGCGTCCTATGGCCCCAATTCCTACAACTGGATGCTGCGTTAACCGACCACCTGACCGACATCACCAACCGCATCATTCGTGAAGAGGTTTACAAAGACGTGGGCGATGCCGAAGAAATTGACGAGCCGTCGATGATCGGTGGCAAGGCTAGAGCCTGATACCGACAACCATTGATAGAGTATTATGGTCAATTCCATCAATCATTTACACCCAGGCGGCGATTTCCGAACAGATAGGCAAGCCTGGAGCAGCGGGATTTCAGCATTATCGGCCTTCTTGCTGTGGGGAATGATGCCGATTTATTTCAAGGCATTGGGGGCTTTGTCGCCCTTGGAGATCGTCGCCCATCGTATAATTTGGTCTATGCTGTTGGTTGGAGCCCTTTCCCTTATTTTATATCCATTTGATGTGATTTGGCAGGCCGTGAAAGACCGGCGACGATTTGGCACCTATTTAGTGACGGCTCTGCTGATCTCCAGCAATTGGCTGGTCTTTTTATGGGCGGTGATTCACGGTCGGATTGTCGAAGTCAGTCTGGGCTACTACATTAACCCGTTGGTGAATGTGTTGCTCGGGGT
This sequence comes from uncultured Rhodospirillales bacterium, assembly GCA_903920145.1. GTDB lineage: Bacteria > Pseudomonadota > Alphaproteobacteria > Azospirillales > Azospirillaceae > BOG-933. Next base: position 2,127 of record CAIXKV010000047.1, on the reverse strand, counting down.
GCTGTTCCTAGCCGAGCGCCTCAGTCGGCCCCAAATACTGGCGGTGGCCCTGGCCTTTGCCAGCGTCTTCAGTTTGGTGGTCGATGCCGGATCGGTACCGTGGTTGGGACTTTTTTTAGGTGTCACCTTCGGTCTTTATGCGCTGGTCCGCAAAAAGGCCGGGATAGACCCGCTGTTGGGACTGTTGATTGAGACCGCGTTGTTGGCACCACCCGCAATCGGTTACGTGCTATGGTTGGGAGCCGAAGGAACCGGCGCTTTTGGTGCCTATTCACCGCGAGTCGATCTCCTGTTACTGGCGGCAGGACTGGTAACATCGGTCCCGCTGGTGTTATTCATGATCGGGAATCGGGGACTAAGGCTATCGACCATCGGTTTGATGCAATATATTGCCCCTAGTTGCCAGTTAACACTGGCCGTTACCTGTTATGGAGAGGTATTAACGCCAGCTTATGAGTTAGCTTTTGGCGGAATCTGGGTTGCTCTGGCTCTTTTTAGTTGGGACTTATGGCAACGGCGATAACGTCAAGCGTATGATCATCGGACTGTATTTCTCGAATCCCCAGAATAGCGAGAGATTTGCATGCGTCGTCTGTTCATTTCACTCCAAATTCCTGAAATAATTGTAACGATCATCCCCGTGATTGCGCTTGTGCTGGCTGCATTCTGGTTGGCCGCGCAGTTCATTGCACCCGCGCCACCAAGGGAAATGGTGATCGCGGCAGCGACCAAAGGTAGTCCCTATTACGAGGCAGCCCGCCGCTATCGCGACAGTCTAGCCGAAAGCGGCGTGACTCTAAAAATTCTTGAAACCAAAGGCTCGATCGAAAATCTGGCCTTGATCAAAGACCCGCATTCCCAAGTGGTCGCTGCTTTCCTGCAAGGTGGGTTAAGCAACTCTCGAGATGCCCCGGACATCCGTTCCATTGGCCGCGTTTTCTATGAGCCGGTATGGGTGTTCTACCGGGGAACAACCAAGATCGAAAAATTGGCGGAATTGACCGGAAAGCGGGTTTTGATCGGCCCCGCTGGTAGTGCCACAGCGGCTTTGGCGACGCGTTTGTTGAATGCCAGTGGCGTCACCGCCGACTCGAGTACGCTGATCACCAAGGAGCTGCCCGACTATGTCGCGGCCCTGGACTCCGGACAAGCCGACGCCGGGGTGCTGGTTCTGGCACCCGAAGCCAGGACCATCAAACGGTTGCTGGATAGCCCCAATATCCATCTCATGAACATGATCCAAGCCGATGCCTATGTACAACGGTTTCCCTTTCTACAGAAGTTGAACCTGAAGGAAGGAGTGGTTGATTTTTCAAGAGACATCCCGCCCACGGATACTCAAATGCTGGCAACAACAACCGCATTGGTGATCCGCGAAGACCTGCATCCTGCCCTAGCCAATTTACTGACTCAAGCCGCGATCAGCATTCATGGGCGACCAGAGATCGATGCTAATGGTGAATCTCCGATCTTTCAGCGAGCTGGAATTTTTCCTAGCTCGGATGATCAGGAATTCTTACTTTCATCCGAGGCCGCTCGTGTTTACAAAAATGGCCCACCATTTCTCCAAAGATACCTACCATTTTGGCTGGCAACTGGGCTTGATCGTTTAAGCGTTTTATTATTGCCAATGATCGGCATTCTTCTGCCAGCCGTTCGCATCATTCCAGCCTTGTATGCTTGGCGAATTCGTCGCCGAATTATTTATTGGTATCATGCACTTAAGAAAGTTGAGGCTGAACTTGGTTCTCATTCCAATCCATCTGAATTATTGGGACCACTAAGAGAAGTTGACCGTATCGAGGAGGCCGTTAATCGACTCCCAATCCCGGTCGCTTTCGCTAATCAATTGTATGATTTGCGAGGGCATATTCATGTGGTTCGTCGGCGGCTGACGGCATTACGATCGCCCTCGGTTCACCAAAGCAGTGGCCCGGTGGACCCTTCAGGGGCTGCGGTATCAAACCAAGCGGGGCCGGTTGCCGACAGGGGAATCGGGTGAAAGAATCATGCGGTGATGAGTGCCGCGAGGAAGTCGTCGTCCCAGGCGGCGATCTTGCGACGGAGGCGCATTGAGTCCTTCCCTGGGGCTCTGCGTATCAGGTTGAAGGCGATGTGCTTCATGGT
>CAIXKV010000046.1 GCA_903920145.1 uncultured Rhodospirillales bacterium | reverse complement strand
GTGAGGCGAAACGCTTCAGCAAGGCGCTCGCCGCCTGGAACGCCGCATCCAACCTCAACGACGAGAGTTTCCGGGAATGCTTCACCCATGGCCTGGTCGACGACCTCGCCACCGTGCGTCGCCTGCGCCAAGCCGCCGCCGGTTCGGTCACGGCCCAGACCTTCGGCCAGATGGTCGATGCCAGTCGCCCCCTGACCGCCGCCATCAAGGACATCGGCGCCAGCCGCTGGACCGGGGTGCTGGGAGGGTTGCAGGAGCAAGCGGAAAACGTGATGCCAGCGTCCAGCAAAATCATGCTAGCTGCAGGATCTAGGCAAGAAGAGCTAGACCCGCGAGAAGCCCTTGAGCCTACGGCAGGTATGAGATGCACAATATATAATAATTTACAGTGGGTTCTTAGGCAGCTCAACCCCAGACATCCTGAACTCGAGTACATAGTTGGCCCAAATTGGATACCGAGCAATCAGGCAATCGAGGCACTTTCGAATGCAATACGGGATGAATACCGTGATTTACGAACATTTCTCACGCAACTTAATCCCGCGAATTCGGAACTTACAAGACGTCCTGACGGATACTCCATTCCAAGTGTTGGAGACGTTGAGGCGATCCAGAATGCAATTAAAAATGAATATCGTAAACTACAGAGCACTCCCCAGCAGAGAGGCACTACTAGCCCAATTATCACGGCCGCCGATTTGAAGAATAAGACTATCGGAGAGATTACGGAGATGGCTAAACAACGTGGACTGGTGTTATCCGTAATGGATGGAGAACAGATAATATGGCGTGATCCCGTAACAGGAGCAGAACGAATTCGAATTGACAGAGGCCATAGAGATAAGAAAGGACAGCCCTTTAGGCTTCTTGCTGCTGCTGTGGACCATGTCCATGGATACGGACCAGGCGGCCGGAGCGATCCAATTGCTGATCCGCGAAATGGCGAGACACATTTTCCCTTGAACAAACTGCGGCCAGAGTGGCTCGAATAAGAGGAGTATCTCCATGAACAATACCCATGACGTCTACCAGTTACGATGCAAAAGCATCCTTGTGTGGCTCGAAAAAAGCGGAGATTGTATAGGGATGAGGACGAACGAGCCCTACAATTCCGCAGTTGAAATTGAGGATGCGCAAGCAATACAACTTGCAAATATACTGATCAGCCTTGTTCGATTGCATCGGGATAAGCCCATTGTCCCGACCGCTCATAGCTGTATCGCCAAGAGAGACAAGGGGTTTGGTACATTCTACGAACTGCCGGACGAGAGAATTGTCTTCTGGGGCGAGGGAGGAGGGAGGCCTCTATTTATAGAAACGAAATATCCAGACAATGTACCGATCTATCTTTCCTTCCAGGAAGCACTTGACTTTGCCGAAAAGCTGATCGCTGTTGCCGGTGAGTCACCTAAGTAACGACGTACAGGTACGCTATAAATCTGAAGGTTGTGATACTGGCCGGTTTAGCAATTCTGTGGGTTGCCAAACCGGCCTTCCCGGGATGCACTGGCCCTTGAGAGTCTGTCCGGTATGATCACTGGCCGAGGGTCGCGACAGCCGTTGCCCTGCTGGATATCGATACTTCCTTTATATTTTTTCATAGTGCCATTATATTCTATTGATAGTTACTGCATCTCTCTACTACATCGCGAGATATATCACCTTATGGTCGCATCTATGGGGTGGTCATTGACTGTTGGCCACAGCTTCCTTTTGGAGGTCAAGTCATTCAACAAGAGTTTGTCGTGAATCTAGTTCATCCGGAGGAAAGAAGGAAGCTAGTGTTCTGGCGCTGACAAAGGATTCCCTTGGCTGCCGGAATGTGCGATTCTGGGGCAATGAGAAAGGGAATTACATTTCAGCTCACCCCTGAAGATCGGGGGCGGCTGGAAGGAATAGTGGCGGATCGGAACACGCCACAAAAGCATGTGTGGCGGGCTGAGATTGTGGTGTTGAGCGCAGATGGGCTCGGCACCATGGAGATCATGCGCCGCACGGGGTAATCAAAGCCGACGGTCTGGCGCTGGCAACGGCGATTCATGGAAGAGGGCGTGGCTGGGCTTCTGCGCGACAAGACGCGACCGCTGGGACGCAAGCCGCTGCCGGCCAGTGTTGTCCAACAAGTTCTGGCCAAGACGGCGACAGAGACGCCAGCGGAGGCGACGCACTGGAGCGGGCGGTTGCTGGCCAAGGCTGTCGGCATCAGCCACCGCAGCGTTCAACGGATTTGGGGGCGCCATGGCTTGAAGCCGCATCAGGTTCGGACGTTCAAGATATCCCGTGATCCGCGCTTCGCGGAAAAGTTGGTGAACGTGGTCGGGTTGTACCTCAATCCTCCGGACAAGGCTTTGGTTCTGGCTGTGGATGAGAAGAGTCATATTCAGGCGCTCGATCGCACCCAGCCGGGATTGCCGCTGAAGAAGGGCCGGGCCGGCACGATGACGCATGACTATAAGCGCAACGGCACGACGACGTTGTTTGCTGCGCTCAACGTCTTGGTTTGCTGCGCTCAACGTCTTGGACGGCACAGTGATCGGCCAATGCATGGATCGGCACCGGCATCAAGAATTAATCAAGTTCCTGCGCAAGATTGATCGAAGCACGCCCAAAGAATCTGCACCTGATAGTCGACAATTATACGACTCATAAGCATCTAGAAGTGAAGGCATGGCTGAAGCGTCACCCGCGCTTTCACCTTCATTTTACTCCAACATCCAGCTCGTGGCTGAATCTTGTGGAACGCTTTTTCGCGGAGATCACCCGTAAGCGGATTCGTCGAGGGGTATTCCGGAGCGTCATCGATCTGGAGATCGCCATCTACCGGTATCTCGCCGATCATAATGAACATGCCAAACCCTTCGTCTGGACCGCCGCAGCCCGGAGATTCCGTGAAAAGATTATGCGCCATACTGCTTTGTTCACTGTCGGCCTGCATGATGCGGTCTGATTTCCCGGATGATGTACGACTCATTGACTTAAAGCTGGAGGACGGTCCCTACAGAGACAGCAGGTTAGACCTAATAAAATTAAGAGAAATGGTTGATGTTGAGGTTGTCACTAACATAAACTACACGCATGTTGCCCATGGGCATTTAGTTAATGTGGAATTCCGTTTTTGCGATCAAATGAATATGGATGTACAAGGACTTGGAGGGCTTGGTCTGTATCGCTATAACAAAGAATGGATAAATGTTGATGATTATGAGGAGCGTAATGATAATTTGCCAGGCCCCTATCATTACCATACCGCATTCAGTTCTTTTGCCCATGATAAAGAGCCAGATATTTTCGGAGAACAAGCTATTCTCGATTATGACCTTCGAGAATTGCCTCGCGACATTTGCTTTCGGGTTAAGATGAATGCCGGGTATGACCTAATGGGCCATCGATCGTCCAACGTCGTCCGCATTCCTAAAGAGATGTTGACCAAGTTCTTTGCCGAGCATCCGCGCCGGGCTCCGCCGCCGAATTGAGTGCCTTGTCGATGCCAACGCATGCGCCAGAATTCAGGGGACATAGTCTCTAACTCTCGGGAGGGTCGGTACCGTCGTTCGAGCACGGCTTGGGGCCGGGTTTCTGTCGTGCCAACGGGCGGCCCGTTACGCCCCTGTCGCAGTTTACCCTTGGAACGAGAATATCAAGCAAGCCTGTTGCTTTTTTTAGCAAATGTGCCCAATGGAGCCAATTCCGTATTGTGTCCCTGAAATTCCCCATTCTACCCACCGCCAGCCAAGCCGTTTGGAAGCGTGCGGTGGTGATCGAGTGCCTGTAATAGGAAACTCGCACGCCTTGACGGTGGTCTAGCCGTCGGCGTTTCAACCTCCATCGACTATCACAACTTGAAACCACACTCCTGCGGCCAAGCCTCAGCAGAGAAAGAATAGTCATGTCTACTGCTTTTTCAGGTAATGCTACCTCTTACTTCAACCCCAACGAACCAAGAGACGAGCGCGGGCGCTGAACCACCGGCGGCTCGTCCTGGCGCAACAACCCGCTGCGCGACCCCAGCGCCGCCGGCCGCGCCCATACCCTGTTGGGTCATGCCCTCGCCAGCGCTTGTCACCAAGGC
>CAIXKV010000045.1 GCA_903920145.1 uncultured Rhodospirillales bacterium | reverse complement strand
TCTTTTAAATATTTTAAAAGATAATAAAACTTTATCAAAGTGGCTATCAATTGAAATAACAGAAAGTTCTAGAATGAGAGATTTAAATCGAGCTGAACATATTATTCAAAAAATTCGTCAGCTTGGTTATATTGTATGCTTGGATGATTTTGGGGCTGGATCTGCCTCTTTTCAATATCTACGAGCATTAACGGTTGATTTCGTAAAAATAGATGGAATCTATGTCAAACAAATTGGGCAATCCCATCGTGATGATGCCATGCTACGCTGTATCGCCGGCACCTGCACAGAGCTTGGGATTGGAACCATCGGGGAATGCGTCGAGACTGCGGCTCAAGCGGCATCTTTAATGGCTCTTGGGGTAAAGTTCGCGCAGGGGTGGCATTACGGACGCCCAACACCGGAAGCCCTCTGGACGCCCCCGTCTGGCCTTTCCACCTCTCTACAACCCGCTGAGATGCGGGCGGCCACAAAAGCAGGGTCACTCAGGCGCCCCCCCACAAGGTCTCCCTGATTGGCCCTCTCCCCTGGAGCCACGGCCGTGGCCCGATACCGGCGGTGCACCATCTCATGGCTCGCCGAATCACTTGCCCGGTTCGGATTCGCCTGCCCTCTTGAGGGCCGTATCACGGCGATATTCGATCCAACGAGCCGACCAGATCGAGACCTCGTACAATAGCATTAGAGGAATCGCTAAACTGATTTGGCTGAAGACATCGGGAGGCGTCAGGATCGCGGCGGCAACGAACACCAGGACAATGGCGTAGCGACGCTTTTCCGCCAATTGCCTGGACGTCACCAAACCGACACGAGCTAACAGCGTCAAAAGGACCGGCAACTGAAACGCGACACCGAAAGCGAAGATGAGGGTCATGACCAAAGACAGATACTCGCTAACTCGAGCCTCTAACTGAATCGGCAGAGTCGATGGGTCGCTGGGATTCAACTCAAATCCTAGAAAAAAGCGCCAAGCCAACGGAAAAACCAAATAATAAACGACAGCGCCACCCAAAAAGAATAAAATCGGCGTAGCAATTAAAAATGGCAAAAAAGCTTGTTTTTCATGCTTATAAAGTCCCGGCGCAACGAATAACCAAAGCTGTGAAGCAATAAAAGGAAATGTAATAAAGGCTCCAGCCCAAAATGAAACCTTAATATATGTAAAGAAGGCTTCCGTCAATCCTGTATAAATCATCCTCCGGCCTTGCCCAGCTAGGATTTCGGCTAAGGGACGGACCAAAAATGCGTAAATTTCCTGGTGAAAGAAATAACAAATGGCAAATCCGATCAGCAGCGCGACCACCGAATAAATCAATCGGTTCCGTAGCTCGATAAGATGCTCAACCAATGGCATCTTGGTTTCGTCAAACTCGTGATCCACCCTAATTATCCCCGCTCGCTGCTGGTCACGCTGCCACTTGGGATCACCACAGCGGAAGGCACGGCGGAAGGCGACACAACCTCGCCGACGGGCGGTGGATTGTGGGGTGATTGTGCCACCGCCTCTCCCTCCCCCACGACTGGAGCTGGAACAACCGGCGACATCGACTCCACAGGGCTCCCAGGATATCCTGTCGCCCCGGCCATGGTCGGATCAATGCCGTAGCGAAGGGTTCCTCCAGGGTCAACCCATTCGGCCAAACTACGGGGATTGGTCAAATCACGGGCCGCCTGGGCCTGCCGACGCAATTCCTCCAACTCGGTTTCATGCATCAGCTCATTGACATGCCGATGAAACTCGGCGGCTACGGCGCGCAGGCGACGCACCCCCTTGCCGATTTCATAAAGAACCCGAGGTAATTCTTTGGGTCCAATGGCAATCAGAGCCACCACCCCGATCACCAGGATTTCCGTCCAGCTAATATCGAACATAACCCACTGCCCCGACGCACCGTGCGCTTGGCGTCAATCATGGCAGAAAGCCCCTGGCGCCGCAACACGCGCACCAGGGGGATGTTGCCAGGAGCGTTACGGGCTACCCGCCCCGCTTTAAGATCGCCACCATATGCAGCGAGATTTTCTCCATCTCGATGATCAGGTTGGTAACGCGATTGGTAAAGTTGTTATAGAATACAATTGCAGGAATTGCCACCACTAGACCGCAAGCGGTGGTAATGAGGGCCTCGGAAATGCCGCCAGCAAGATCACTGGCTTGGATTGTGCCGCCTTTGGACAAAGCATTGAATACTTGAATCATGCCGATAACCGTTCCGAACAGACCTAACAATGGCGCCGCTGAAGCAATTGAGCGCAATGTCGTCAGTTGAGCCCTTAACCACGGAATTTCTTGTCGTCCGGCCTCTTCCAAACGCTCCTTGATCTCATGCTCACTGCGATCATAATAAAGAATGCCGCCCAGAATCACGCGAGTCATTGGAAGTGAGGCTTTTTTACAATACGCTGTCGCCTCGGCCATCTTATTTTCCAGCAAAAGCCGTTCAATCCGAGCAATCACCTTGGCGTTAATGACCCGACTGTGACGAAGTTGGCCTAATTTCCAGACAATGATCCCGATGCACCAAACCAGAATGACCAACAATAGCCAAACCACCACGCCGCCCAATTGAAAGAGATGGACGACAAAAGCCTCCAACTGACCGGGTAGTTCAAGCACCGCCCCCGTGATCGTGGTAATATCCATTGCCCCTTCCCTCTTGGGTTTCTGTTGCTAGGCGGCCCGACCGCTTGCCGGTCCTCAGTGAGCCAACAGCACGATTTCAATGCGCCGATTCCGTGCCCGTCCTTCGGGTGTGGCATTACTGGCGATGGGTTGGAATTCGCCATAGCCGACCGCCGAGAGACGAGATGCCTCGACACCGCCGGTCTGTACGAGAAAGCGCACAACCGTCACCGCCCGAGCGGCACTCAAGGCCCAATTGCTGCCGAAATGGCCCGCAGTTCCCAACGGAACATTGTCGGTATGCCCTCCCACCTGAATCTGAAGGGTGTTGACTCGGGACGCCAAAATCTTGGCCACATTGGCCAGGACGGGGAGCCCTTCCGGACGCAACTGGTCGCTCCCCGAGTCGAACAGGATTCGATCGGATAGCTCCAACACCAGCCGATCATTAACCCGCTGCACCCCTAACGATTTATCTTCAATCAGGGATTTGAGGCTTTCGGTCAAATTCTGCTGAGTTTGTTGGATCCCCGTCAGACGATCCAATTCGGCGGTTTTGAGCGCCTGAAACCGGGCATTTTCCGCGCTGAGATCGGAAATTTGAACCCGCAGTTGAGCCAATTCGGCTTGAGCTGCCGCCATATCGGCCTGATGGCTGGCTTGTTCCCGCGCCAGATCATTGGCCAGACTCTTGTTGTCGGCCTCCAGCTTGGTCAGGGCCGCTTGAGTCTCAACCGTTTGTTGGGTTTGTTGCTGAGTCGCAGTCTGGCTTTGGGCGAGTTTAGCCCGTACATCATCCAAAGCTTGGGTCATCATCACGATTCGCTGGGCCTGATCGGTCAGTGCCCGTTCCTTGGTGTCTAACTCGGCCTGAAGCCCAGCCAATCGTTGGGTTTGATCGGCCAATCGGGCCTGATGATCCTTTAAATGAGTGGTCGCTGCCGCCAAGTCGCCGTGCAGCCGCTCAATTTGCTCCCGTTGTCCCGCAATATCGGCCTCATACTGGGTTACCTGAGCCGCGCTAGCCTGAAGCTCGCTCCCCAATCGAGCCAAGGCCGCCTCCTGGCTATTGGCGTGATCCATCAACATCCGATTCTCGGTGGCGGCTGTTGCCACTTGGCCCTTCAATTTGGCCAGATCTTCGGGGCTGATCAGAGAACTTGAGACCGCATAAAATAATACGATCAAGAATAAAACGTCGATTAGCGGCGCTAGTTCCAGAGTCACGTCAGGCTCGATTAATAATTCACTGAGCTTCATAGCGACACCCTTCTCTCTATTCACCGCTAACGACAGTCCCGTAGCCCAACCGAAGGTTCCTCTATGCCAGTCGCCCCCCGACCGAGCCACAAAGGCTAGGCGTTACCCTTCCAGATGCTTCAAGCGATTCCATACACCTTCAGCATCCCGACGACGTGCCACATCCCGTTCCAATAAAAATGCCAAATTTTGCAACCCCGGAACGAAATTCGGCTCGCGCTCCAGCAACCGCTCAAAGGCCCCAATCGCGCGGGCGGACTCGCTGTCCTTAAGATCGAATCCCTCACAGGTAAAGACCAACTCGGTCTTGCCAATCGAGATCACGTCACCGAACGTTAACAGAACCTCGTCAAGCACCTGCTCACCGTTGCGAATCGTGCCGTTCGTACTGCCGGCATCTCTCAGGAAAAACCGCTTTCCATCGAATCGAATTTCGGCATGGACGCGCGACGCCTTATTTTCGGCCAGCACCACCCGGTTGGTACTGGCACGGCCAAGAGTGCAGGTTTCAAAAGGCAATTTAAACTCTCGTCCCGAATCAGAGCCCAGCGTGACCCGCAACAACGGCATGCCGTGGAACTGGTCCTTGGGTTGAGCCGGTGCCAGGCCACGCCCTAACATCACTGTAGACTCGGCAGGTTCCTCGTCTGGCGGTTCATGCAACAAGGGAGCTGGGGAGGATGTTGGGGATGAGGGTGTCGGGGCCATGACTGGCACGGTGCTGTCGCCGTCGTCCCGTTTTGTGGCCACCAAAGGGGCCTGTGGGGCAGAGCGGACAAGCGGCGTGGGCTGGGGAGCCGCCGATGGGGGCGGCGTGGGTTGGGGGGGCGGCTGTGAAGGCCGGGGGGCCGAAGTGGACGACGATGCTGCCGACACAACACGGGACAGGGCGGCGACATCGCTACGCCAAGCGGCGTACAGCCGTTCTCCTTCCCGGTGGAGATCGATCAACGCCGCCGCCGCCCGTTCCGCATCGTGAGCCGCCGTTTGCGCCCGCTTGGCCGCCGTCAGGGCCGTCATTATCGCCAGTAACGTCAACACGGCGGACAAAGCCGCCACGAACCATGGAATTAGGGCCGCGTTCGCGCCGAATATCGCATCCATCGTCATCCACCCTACCGAAAGGTCTCCATCCTCGGAGCCCCATGTTAGCAAAATTGCTGTTTCTGTCACGGCGCAAACGTGCGTCCAGACCACAAGATTACGGTTATTGACGAGGTGTCGTGAATGAGCGATGACCCGCTGTCATCTCCAAACCTCATGGTTTCACCCGCCCTTGCCCATGGCCGATGTTCGATTTTATCATCTCCAACGCAGGACGTTGGAACAGGCTCTGCCGCTCTTGCTTCAAAAGATTTTGGAGCGGGGTATGCGCGCCGTGATTGTGACTGGCTCGGAGGAACGGGCTGAAGCTCTCAATCAATGGCTGTGGACTTGGGATTCCGCCGCCTTCCTTCCCCACGGCAACCGTAATGACGGCAGGCCCGAGGATCAACCCATCTGGTTGACCGCAAACATTGAAAATCCCAATAATGCCCAAGTTTTGGTGTTAACGGACGGCGTCTGTGCCAACCCTCTTGAGGCCTTTACCCTGGTCTGCGATCTGTTTGATGGTAACGATGGAGCCGCCGTCGCAGCCGCTCGAAACCGTTGGCGAGCCTGCAAGATCGCTGGGCATCAACTGACCTATTGGCAACAATCCGCCCAAGGCGGTTGGGCGCAGAAACTGTGAAGCCGGCTAGCTATGAATACCATCGGGCCTTGATGGTGACTCATCAAGGCTGCCCTCAGACGCCGGGCGGGCGCATCCGCGCCCTTGGCTTCGCGTCCACGAGGACGCGGGGCCGCCGTCGCGGCCCGATACCGGCGATGTGTCAGTATCAGGGCTC
>CAIXKV010000044.1 GCA_903920145.1 uncultured Rhodospirillales bacterium | reverse complement strand
GTTCCTACGCCAACGAATGGCGCTTGGCTGCCTTCTACCTCGCCCGCGCCGCCCCTGTCTGACGCGACGTCGCATCGCACCTAACCAAATTTAAGAGATCCCCCGGCTTTGCCGGGGTGGCCGTAGAAGTTTGACTTTTACGGGGGTCCACCGTGATTTTTGCCGTCGTGAGCCGCCAAGCACACGAAGGGTCAAATCACGATGGACGAGTTCGAGAGCTTAAGTCACACCAAGTGGGAGTGCAAATATCACATCGTCTTCATCCCGAAATACCGCCGGAAGGTGCTGTATGGCGAACTGAAGAAATATCTTGGGCCGGTGTTTCGGCAACTCGCGGAGCAGCGCGAGAGCCGGGTCGAGGAGGGGCATTTGATGCCGGACCATGTTCACATGCTGCTGTCGATTCCACCGAAATACGCGGTCAGTCAGGTGGTCGGGTATATCAAAGGGAAGAGCGCGATCCATCTTGCCCGGGTTTATGGCGAGCGAAAGCGCGGCTTCGTCGGTCAAAGCTTCTGGGCGCGAGGGTATTTCGTCTCGACCGTCGGTCGGGACGAGACGGTCGTCCGGGACTATATCAAGAACCAGGAAAGCGAAGACCAAAAGTTGGAGCAAATGAACCTGTGGCGTTAGTCCGCCACCTTTAGGTGGCCAAGAAATCGGGGCCGCGCCAGCGTCCCCGCCTCGCCACCTTCAGGTGGCAACCAACCGGGGTCGCGTTAGCGCCCCCAATGCCGCTTTGAGCGGCTCACATCCCGAAAGCCCCCGGCTTTGCCGGGGGATTGTTACTCGGTCGCGGAACTGCCGGTAGGTATGCCGGTGCTCGCGGTAGACGATAACCTGGCCGGGCGAGCGGCTCAGGGGCGCATGCAGCAAATGCTTGATGAGCAGAGGATAATCGTAAGCTGACGGCGTGATCGCGATCAGATTGTTTGACATTGCTTCCTCCGTTGAGCCTTTGTCTTACTTGCCGCACCGTGCGCCGGCGATGCTGAATCCAGAAAAGCGCTCGGGATCGTGCGTTTCGCGGCCCGATGTCATAGCCGCTATGAAGTTGCTCGGAAGTGGTCCGCGCTGTGACCGAGCAAAAAGTGATTCAAAAAGAGAATTATAATCGTATTGGGGTCCGCGCTCCACGGTCGCGCAAGCCTCGGAGTCTACCTATGGGCGTCAAGGATCTGGATTGAAATTCTGGCCCTCGGCCTACCCGCAAAGCCGCGGACGGCGCCGTGGGTTTAAATAATATCCGAACGTCGACCCGACAATTCTGAATAATGTCAAAGACTTACCGCTTCGATCGGCATTCGGACCCCACGCCGAATCGCAATCAAAAATGATTCATTCAAAATACGCCGCCGAAACGCACTCCTTGGAATTGTCAGCGGCGAGCGAACTGCTTCCCATCGAACGACGAGAAAATCTGAGTTGTGTAGGTAGATTCCGAATCTGGCGTCTCCTCATAGTCTATGCGACCGGTCGATTTCAAATCGGTCGTCGCCTCACCGACCACATGGCGGCCATGAGTTACCGGGCTTCTTCTGGAATAGGAGAATGCGATGCGAACTGAGCGTCTAGAGTCAAGCGCTTCGCCCTGGTCACGAACACAGATCGCAGATGGGCGTCCGGAGCCTCGATGATCTCTTGGCGATGGCGTTCCGCAACCACCGCAGGGATGAGGCGCGACAAGCAGAAGATATGTTCTGGATGTTGGTGGAAGAGCATTCTGACGCGCCCAGAGGGAGATTGCGACCTGTAAGTTAGCGGCGTTGGCTCACGAGTATGAGCGACCGGCTGCAATCACGGGGCGCGCGCCACGTACGAAAGGTTGGTCGCAGTCGCATAAACGAAAACAAGATCTCGATTTCGTCGTCTTCCTCGGCATGCGCAGCGGTCGACAGGCCGACCGCAGAGAGAGGCGCAAAGTTCAGCGCCAAACATGCGCGCGGCGACTCTGCCCTCTCAAGGGTGCTTTTCGAACAGAGTGCGGAACGCGATTTAACGCTTTGCCTACCGAAGTTGGTGGCCGGAGTGGCCGACAGCAAAAAAAGTTAACAGCGAGAGGAGCGACCAGGATGCCGACGAAGTTGAAAGAGGCGCCGAAGGAAGACGTCAATAAGCAACTGGCGGAAGGAATTCGGGACTCAGCAAGTCGGATCTGGTTGGCCGGGGTGGGCGCCTTCACCGGGGCCCAGAAGCAAGGAACCGGAGCATTTGAGTCGCTGGTCGCAAAAGGCGAACGGGTCCAAAAACGGGTCAAGAATGCCGCGGAAGACGCATATGCCGGTGTTATGACAAAGGCTTCCCAGGCGTGG
>CAIXKV010000043.1 GCA_903920145.1 uncultured Rhodospirillales bacterium | reverse complement strand
GTTTGATTCGAAAAAGTGCCGTCTGGAAACACATAGTAGAGATCTGGCGTGGCGGTGTAATTGTTGTTGGCGTAATTGCCGGTCCAGTTGTACCATACACTTAAGACATCAAAATAAATAGGGCTGGGATCGCTTGGTGGTACTGGAGGTAAAAATATTGGATTCAGTAGATATTGCCACAAGTTAATATCGACATGGGATCGAAAGTTAACATTGAAGCAGGCGGAAGTGCCATTCTGCTTAAGAATGTTTCCACTGACGGTGGTGGTGTAGGCGTTGCACCAGTCATAATTGCTGGTGATAAGATTTTTATAAAGCGCGTTTGTGGCCGTGGACAGTGACGGAAGGCCGTATATATTAAGGCTATTAAGGCTTGGTTGGGCAGTGGTGTATTGAAATGCGACCAAAGGAGCGTATGGTGGGAATGTTTGTGGATTATACGGGGTCCAGGGTGTTGTGGATGTATTAAGTGCCGTATAGTATGTATATCCGTAAATCGGCGCCGTGCCCGCAAAGAAATATTGAAAATTCTGTCCGCTGCCCAGGTTATCCATAGGGTGGCGACGAATTATAAAGTTTTTGTTGAAAGACGAGGTCGTTGCTTTGTTGGCCGAGGCTCCGCTGGTGCTGATGCCATTTGTTTTGGTGATGGTCTGGTTAGTGGCCGCAACGGCCGGTGCCGCGGTGCTCAGGATGGTGGCCAACAGCGCAAGGAGTACGCCAACGGCCCTTATCACGGCGGTTCGATAAAAAGAACGCATTTCGTCACCAGGCTCATGAAAATCAACCCAGGAAGTGATGCTATGAAACCGGCCCGAGCAGGCAACAAAAAAATGCGGGTGCGACAAAGTGGTACCGAATACAAGGTAAGATTTTGCAAAACGGATCGGAGTCGGGCGTCGTGATGAGTGGAGAATTGCCGCCCGAGCTGGGGCATTACAATTTAATTGGTTCTAATATCAGCGTCGCCGCCCGAGTTTCCGGGCGTTTCGGGTAACCGCCCTTCGCTTCAATCCAACGGTTGACATCTCGAGCGAAAGTGTCCGCTTCACGCGCCGAGGCAGTCGGCTCGCATCGGCCGGCTTGTATCGGCGGCTGACCGGCCGTTGGAGTAGCCCGAATCGGCATTAGTTATCCGGTCGAAGGGGTGTATGGGCGTCGTCCCCGCGGGGCGGGGGCGGCGCTTTCGGGCTGAAGCCCCGAGCCCCTGCGGGCTTCAATCGCTGACGCGGGTTCGGCGCTTCGCCAGGGTTGTTTCAAGAGAACCGCATTCGCATATCTGTGGGATAGAAGGTCGCTTCCACCCCCCACATCTTGCGAGTGCCCGATGGCTCTTGCCGAACTGACTGAGCTCCAACCGCCGCCCGGCGATACCCCGGCGGTCGCACCGGGGGCGCCGCTGCTGCGCGAGGTGCTGACGCTCAACCTCGCCCCGATCTCTTTTTCGGCCACGACGATGCGGGTCGGGCGGCTGCCCAAATGCGATGGGGAGGATTACCGCGCCCTGTGGGAGGCGCACCCGGAGCATGCCTTCAGGTTCGACAACCGGATCGACGCCATCCTCACCATTGGCCTTGGCGCCGATGTGCCCGTCCT
This sequence comes from uncultured Rhodospirillales bacterium, assembly GCA_903920145.1. Classification (GTDB taxonomy): domain Bacteria; phylum Pseudomonadota; class Alphaproteobacteria; order Azospirillales; family Azospirillaceae; genus BOG-933. The sequence continues at coordinate 2 of CAIXKV010000043.1, read as the reverse complement.
CG
>CAIXKV010000042.1 GCA_903920145.1 uncultured Rhodospirillales bacterium | reverse complement strand
GCTATGCCGGACGCGTCCATGAACGGCGACGAACCGGGAATTTCTGGCAGGGCCGATTTGGCTCGGTGGCGTTGGATGAGGCACATCTTTGCGCGGCCTTGCGCTACGTCGCCTTCAACCCGGTTCGCGCCAGCCTTGTCGATCAAGCGCGGGATCGGCAATATCATCGTAATCTTAATTTAGTGCACTGTCACCGTAATTCTACTGAGGGTTGAACGCCACGCGTTCAACCCTCAGTTTCAGTTTCGCTGCGCGGAGACCCCGTTCTCCGAATCAGCGGTCTGGCGGCCAAGGCAGCGCGTTGAGCGGGGCCATGGCGGTGTCGATGGCTCTGGCGGCCGCCATGTGCTCGGGGTTGGTGACATCGAAGCGTTCGCGCGTCGCCACCATCAAGACCCCGCCCCCCGCCACGGTTTGGCTCTCGATGCTCTGGGGCGGCCGGATCAGGGGCGCAAAACGCGGCGAGACATAGGTCATCCAGGCCAGCCTGAAAGAATGGTGGCTTCCCATCGGGGGCCAGAACTTCATGATGTCGGCCGGGTAGGCCGCGCACCACGTCACGTCCCAGGCCTCGATGATGGCTAGCATCGCCGATCGGAAGAGGTCATAGGTGACGATCGAAGCGTCGGTGGGAAAGTAATTGTGAGGAACTGTCGTAAGGGTGACTGAGTTGTTGTATCCCCTCGGGGGCATGCTGTTGCCTGCCCAGCACCTGAGACTGATGCTGCGGGGGGTGAATCCTATTGAATTCGTTCCTCCGAATTGATAGCCCTCCGCCGGCCCCCAATCCTTTGCGAGGCCCTTGGCAAGCAATTCGGGTAATTTGGTGCGGGCCTGATCGAACGGGGCCACCGTCGGCCTGGCCCCGATAAATATCCAAGGGCTAAAAACCGGGTCGATCCGCATCAGCGCCTCGACCGTTCTGATGTAACGGTCGGCGATGGCTTCGAGAGTCTCCTCCCGTGGCCCCCAATAAGAGTTGATATTAAATTGCCTGGTATCCTGCGACGTGGTCATGGCTTGGCTCCTGACATGGGCATGTAGATGACGGTAATGTGAAGTCTGTTCAGTTCGAAGAGTGCATTGGCGGCCTCCGCCGCACTTTCTTCGGCAAAAAACCAGACGACCGGGCGTCCTTGGGCTTCGGCGGCAGAGGTCTGATTCTTGGCTTGACCCAGCCAATCGGCAAGGACCCAATCTACGCAAGGTTTTCCCTTCGCCAGCATTGCCGCATACCCAGTCCCCTTAGCCTCGACCATGGCCCCGCTATCGCGGTGACAGGCGTCGAACATGACGTCGGCTTTCCGCCGCGGGTCTCTTACCAGATCTTCGGGAGGCGTTGGCAGAGGAACGCCCTTCCCGATCGGGCTACCGACCAACTGTTGGATATACGCTTCATAGACGATAGCATCCTCCTTCTTGCCGTTGCGTGAGCGGTTCTCAATGCGACTGAGTCGTGATCGCAGAAGGGCTCTGGTTGGCGGGGTGCTGGGGTGCGACAAAGCGACTCTGGCAGGATAGGGGTGTGGCTGACGGGAGATAGATCTGATTCTTAATGGGGATGAGCTCCCT
>CAIXKV010000041.1 GCA_903920145.1 uncultured Rhodospirillales bacterium | reverse complement strand
TTGATGGTGACTCATCAAGGCTGCCCTCAGACGCCGGGCGGGCGCATCCGCGCCCTTGGCTTCGCGCGCATGGGCGCGCGGGGCCGCCGTCGCGGCCCGAGGACCGGCGATGTGTCAGTATCAGGGCTCGCCGGTATCATAGAGGCCCTTTTTTTGCTAAGTATCGTAACGATCTTAGAACGTATCCCCTAATCGTTAAGGAGCGGAAAAACAGATTGCCGCCCCTCATCCGATTGTCGTAACACAGTCTCCTACAGTTATTGATTTTTCGATCCCTTCCCTAGGTTCAGCGAGACAATAGGCCACGCGCTCTGATTTTCTGATCCAGCCGTAGCCGAGCGCCTTGACAGCCGGGGGGTTCCTAAGCTTTTTTTCCATGGCCGACCGGCTTTTCCGGCCAACCCATCGGAGGGTGACCGAGCGTGGATGCAACGACCAGGCGCATGATCGAAGATGCCTATCACGAGGCCATCGGAGAGGCTATCGGGCGTGGTATCACGCTGCTAAACGCCCACAAGGAAGCTGTGACGGCGGCAGGCATGCTGCTCTCCGCCCTTTCGGGTCTCGAAGACGAAAAAGCCAAAGCGGCGGTGGTCGCCCTCAATCTCCGCCCCCAGGCAGGCGAATAACGCCCCCAAAACATCACCTGCCTCTGAACATTGGCTGTCTATGGCGCCTTGGCAAGCCCCTCTAGCCCCCTACTTCCCTGGTGCAAACCCGAAAGATAGCGGCGAACAGGGGAAGGAACAGTGATGGCAAAGACAGTGCAGCGTTCGTGGGAATGGCACTTCGCGCAGCCCCCCGAGTCCGTTTGGACTGTTTTGGCCGATACCCCTCACCTGAACGAAGCCATCGGGGTTCCCAAATACCAGATGGAAGAGGTGTTTCAGGCCGATGGTTCGGTGCGACGGTTGGCGCGAGCGATTCATCGCCACTCTTTGCTCGGACGCTTTCTGCCGGGGCGCTTGGTTTTGGAGTGGGACGAACACCCCTGCCAATGGATCGCAGGCCGGGGATTCCAGCAAGAACGGCTGTTTCTGCGTGGCCCGCTCCGTCGGCTTGGTCAAACTTTGGAATTGCAGCCTGACGCCGACGGCGGAACTCGGGCCCTCTACACCCTGGAAGCCACGCCAACCTCTTGGCTCAACGGCCTGCTTTTGCCGCACGGCTTCCTGGACCGCGCAGGTCGGGCAATGGAGCGGACGGCCCGCGCAATCGCTGCCACTCTCAACGACCGCACCGCCGCCGTCCTCCCCCGCGACGACGATGCCTCCTCCTCCCGCCCCCTCGCAGACCCAACCGCAGCGTTCAGCCTGCAACACCGTGTAAACGACATGGTGGCCGCCATCGAAGCCAGCGGCAATGGTCACGGCCTAGCCTCGCGCTTGGCGGCGTTGGTCTTGACCGGCCCGGAGACTGACCTAGCCCGTCTCCGGCCTCTGGCCTTGGCCCGACGCTGGGGCGAGCCTTCCCGTCATGTGGTGGAAGTCTGCCTAGCCGCAGTCAAAAATGGCCTTCTGGCGATGAACTGGGATATTCTATGCCCGCGTTGCCGGGGCGCCAAAGCGGCGGTGTCGTCCCTTGACCGCTTGCCCCATGGGGTTCATTGCCCATCCTGCAATGTGCCCTACGATGCTGACTTCAGCCGCAATGTCGAACTAACCTTTCATCCCGCCGAAGCCATCCGCACGGTTCCTCCGGGCGGTTTTTGCCTGAGCGGGCCGGGATTAACCCCCCACATCACGATCCAGCAGACCCTGGTGCCGGGTGAACGGCGACAGATCGCCATGGACTTGCCGAAAGGCGCTTGGCGCCTGCGGACCCTGGAGCCGGGCGCCTGGACCGACAGCGACGGCCCAACTCCGGATCAAGGACTCCCGACGGCGGTGGGGGACGGCCAAGCGGTGATCCCTGGCCCCCCGGCCCCAGCCGGTCAGGTCGCCTTTGAGAATCATGCTTCCCATCCCTTGACCTTCATGCTTGAGGACCGGCAATGGCTTGCCGACGCCTTAACCGCTCATCACGTCACCACCCTGGAAGCGTTCCGCGAGATGTTCTCGGATGCGGTGTTGCGTCCCGGTGACGAGGTCGCCATCGGCCACGTCACCTTGATGTTCACTGACCTAAAAGCCTCCACCGCCCTTTACGGTCAAGTGGGAGACGCCCGTGCCTATCAGTTGGTCCGCAACCACTTCGCGTTCCTCGCCGAGCAGATTCGACTTCACGACGGCGGCGTCGTCAAAACCATTGGGGATGCCGTCATGGCGGCATTTCACGATCCCGAGCGCGCGGTTGCCGCTGCCATCGCCATTCAACGCGGAGTCGCACTCTTCAACATCAGTCAGAACAGCGATCAACCCCTGGTAATCAAGTTGGGTCTGCATGGTGGGCCATGCGTGGCGGTGACGCTGAATGGGCGGCTCGATTATTTTGGCGGAACGGTCAATCTAGCGGCTCGGCTCCAGGATCAAAGCTTCGGCGGTGATCTGGTGCTGTCGTCATCGCTGGCCACCGATCCTGGAGTCGCCGCCCGGTTGGCGCCTCTGAGGCCGCGTCCTGAGCAAGCTCGAGTCAAGGGATTTGCCGACCCCGTGGCGTTCTTACGGGTGCCACAAACCGCCTTTGGCTTGTATGATGGCAACGACTGAGCGAAATGGTGCCGGTAAGGGCGAGCAATGGCCCTTTGGCCGGAGTTAAGGTGAGCCTATGACTCCTGAACGTCTTGCCCGATATGATGGGGTACGGGTTCCCCGTTACACCAGTTATCCGACCGCCCCCCATTTCACCCCAGCCATCGGCGCCGATCAGTATCGGAACTGGCTGGGCAACCTAAGCGCCGGGACCGAAGTTTCGCTTTATCTGCACATCCCCTTTTGCGAGAGCATGTGCTGGTATTGTGGCTGTCATACCAAGGTGGTCGCGCGGTATCAGCCGGTGGCCGAGTATCTGGAGCATCTTCAGTGTGAGGTGAACCGGGTTGCCGATGTGGTGCCGGGGCGGTTGCGGGTGCGTCACCTGCACTGGGGCGGCGGCACTCCGAACATGGTCGCGCCTGACGATTTCACGAAGATGATGGCAACACTGCGTGCCCGGTTCGATCTGGTCGAGGGGGCAGAGGTTGCGGTCGAGATCGACCCACGGACCCTGACTCCTGAGCATGTCCGGGCCATGGCCGAAGCCGGTGTGAACCGGGCCAGCCTGGGCGTCCAGGATTTCAACCCGGACATTCAACGGGCCATCCATCGGGTTCAGCCCTACGCCATGACCGCCGAGGCCATGACCCGATTGCGTGACGCGGGCATTGCCGCAATCAATCTGGATCTGATGTATGGCCTGCCCGGCCAGACCGTCGAAGACTGTCGCGAAAGCGCGGAATTAGCCCTTTCGCTCCGGCCCGACCGGCTGGCGGTGTTCGGCTATGCCCATGTGCCGTGGATGAAGAGTCACCAAAAAAAGATCAACGAAGCCGCCCTGCCCGACGGCCCAGCCCGCTGGCGCCAATTCGCAGCAATCACCGAGCGGCTGACCCAAGCCGGCTTCGAGCCCATCGGCCTGGACCATTTCGCGGCGCCCCATGACGAATTGGCCGTAGCCCAGCGCGCGGGCCGACTAAGGCGAAATTTCCAGGGTTACACCCCCGACGATTCGTCGGTGCTGATCGGTTTCGGGGCTTCGGCGATCGGGGCCCTTCCCCAAGGCTATGTCCAAAACGCCCCTGATTTCCACGCCTACGCCAGCGCCATTGAAGCCGGGCACTTGGCCGTGGCCCGAGGGATCATGGTCAGCGATGATGACCGGCTGCGCCGCGACCTGATCGAACGGCTGATGTCCGATCTGACGGTGGACCTGGAGCAAGTGGCGGCCCGCCATGGTCTTGAGGCCGACCATTTCGATCCCGAATTGGGCGCTCTGGACGCTCTGGCCGCCGATGGCTTGGTCGAGCGGGATGGACGGCGGCTGATCATTCCCGAGGACGCCCGCCCCCTGGTTCGGGTGGTCGCTGCGGCCTTTGACCGTCACCTGCTGTCCAGCCAGCAAAACGGCACGGCCCGGCATTCCCGAGCGGTTTGATCCGAGAGCGAGCGGTCTTCTCACCGACATATGATCATAACCGGGGTCGCGACAATGAAATCGGTTCTTGTCATCCGCCATGTGGCTTTCGAAGGCCTGGGACTGCTCGGCGACGTGCTGGCCGAGCATGACTACCAAGTCACCACCATGGATGCCGGAGACGGCCATTGGGAAGCCCTTGATCCCAACCAACCCGATCTGCTGGTGGTTCTGGGCGGGCCAATCGGTGCCTATGAGCAGGCGCTTTACCCGTTCTTGACCGCCGAATACCGCTGCCTTGAAGCCCGGCTCCAAGCCGGTCGACCGACCCTCGGCATCTGCCTCGGCGCGCAACTGATGGCGGCCGCTCTGGGCGCTCGAGTTTATCCGGCCCGGCAAAAGGAAATCGGGTGGGCTCCGATTCGCCTCACAGAGGCCGGACGCACGTCGATGCTGCGCCATATCGACACTGACGCCCCGGTGCTGCATTGGCACGGCGATACCTTTGACCTGCCAGTCGGCGCCACGTTACTGGCCTCCACCGACCTGTGCCCAAATCAAGCTTTCAGTTGGGGACCGACGGCGCTGGGGTTGCAATTCCATCTGGAAGTGCTGGCTTCGGACATTGAGGCTTGGCTGATTGGCCATGCCTGCGAAATCGCCGCCCTGCGCCCGGCAACACCCGTGACAACACTGCGGGCCGAGACGCACCGATGGGCGCCGGGATTAGCGCCTCAAGCCGCGAATTGCTTCCGGCATTGGCTGTCGGGCCTTGATACCCACAGGCCATGATACCGGCAGGCGACGCATCACAGGTTCTCCGTCTGGCGCCCCAGCCCGGCCCGGTGGCGGTGGCCGACCTGCTGGCGTCCCTCACCCAGCCGCCCGCCCTGCCCCCCTTTGCCCCCGAAACCCTGGCCTTTCTGATCGCGTTACGGCGGCGTCTGATCGAGAGCCCCGCCGCCCGCCACCAGCCCGACCTTCAAGCCCTCGCCTTCTGGCTGCGCCCAGCGGCCCTGGCCCAACTGGCCAAACGCTTTCAGGCCGGATTACCGGGTGGAACTCTGGCGGTGCCGCGTGGGCTGGTGCTGCATGTCCCACCGGCCAATGTCGATACCATGTTCGTTTATTCCTGGGTGCCGGCACTGCTGGCTGGCAACCGCAATCTGATTCGGCTTTCCGAGCGAGAGCCAGGGCCGGCGGCTTTGGTCCTCCTGGACAGCCTCAGCGCGCTGCTGGCGACTCCCGAAGCGGCCACCGTGGCCGCCGCCACCGCCCTGGTTCGGTATCCCCGAGACGAAGCCATCACCACCGCCTTCTCGAAAGCGGCGGATGTTCGCATGCTGTGGGGTGGCGATGCCACGGTGACCACTCTGCGCGCTCTGCCGACGGCGCCCCAGACCCTCGACCTGACCTTTCCTGACCGGACCTCGTGGGCGGCTGTGGCTGTCGAACCCTATTTGGCTCTCGCCCCCGAGCACCGTCAGAGACTGGCCGAAGCCTTCTGCAATGACCTCTTCTGGTTTGATCAGCAGGCTTGCGCCTCACCCCGGTTGCTTCTCTGGTGCGGGGAGGAGCAACGGGTTGAGGCTGCGGCAGCCGATCTCCATCCTCGATTGGCCGCTCACGCGGCGCTACGATTCCCCGAGCCCGGCCCAGCAGCTCGGTTGGAACGATTGGCCGCTTGGCATCGAGCGACCCTCGACCTTCCGGTGGAACAAATCGCCCATCATGGGGATCGGCTCACTGTGATTCGCCTCGCATCGTCGGCTGTGCCGTCGGTGTCCTCGGAGGCCTTAACCACCACCGGAATCGGCTTGCTGCTGGAAGCCCGGCTCGACCGACTGACCGACAGCCTGCCTTGGGTGACGCGCCGGGTCCAAACCCTGGCTCATTTCGGTTTCGCCCCGAAAACCCTGGCCGATTTTGCCCAAGCCCTCAACGGACGCGGGATCGATCGCTTGGCGCCGTTGGGACAAGCCCTAACCTTCGCCGCGATCTGGGACGGCACCGACCTCCCCCGCGCCCTCACGCGCTTGGTTACGCTGACGCCGTGACGGGAGGCAACCTAGAGGAGCTTCCTTGGCTTTCGCGGGGCTGTGTCCTGCACCTGCAAGGCGGCACAGCCTCCCTGACCTCAAAACGGTATCAGGAGAACATTACGGCGTTGCCGTGGGCGCGTCACCCGCATCCAGGGGTTTGGCCGGTGACGGGCGCAGCGAGATTATGTAACTAAGACCCATTTCTTGCCCCCGGAACTCGGGCTTCGGTTGCGGTGACGGGCCGCACCACACCGACAGCGTATCAGGATGAGCAGCCGTTGCCCCAGTATCCCCCGGAGCCATCCGCGCGACATCGAAGCTGGGACCGCAGTAATGCGCGACCACTTCGCGAATTTCATCCTCGGTATTCCACAGGCTGCTGTAGCGGACCGTAAAGCTGGTTTGCGTGAACGGCACGCCATAGACCGGCGTTGGCCAAATATAAGGCTTGGTATCCATCGCGCACCCGCCGACGACCAACGCCAGCGCCGCCACGACCGAAAAACCCTTGACCATCGCCCCTGCCCCGATTCCTAAGCCGCCGTCTGGGGGCATTTAAACGGAACGCTCCACCATCGTCCAATAAAATCGCCCTGCTCGGTGGAAACCACAACGCCAGGAGGGGGGGCAAGACCATCACGATCCTGGACCCCTCCCAACAAGGGCTCCTCTTCAGGGCCTGATACCGCCGGATCCCGACGGTATCATACCGGCGAGCCCTGACACTGACACATCGCCGGTCCTCGGGCCGCGACGGCGGCCCCGCGTCCTCGGGAACGCGAAGCCCCAGTGTGTGGACTTAGGGGGCGCGGATGCGCCCGCCCGGCATCTGAGGGCGCTGCGGACGTATCAACGTCCAAGGCCATTGGTATCAGCCCCGACGCCCCAACAAACCACGGGCAATAACCTGGGCCTGAATTTCCGCCGCCCCTTCAAACACACTCAAAATTCGGGCATCGCACAGAACCCGGCTGATCTGGTACTCCTCGGCATACCCATTGCCGCCGTGAATCTGCAAGGCGCAATCCGCGTTCGACCACGCCACCCGAGCCGCCAGCAGCTTTGCCATGCCGGCCTCGATGTCGCAGCGAATATCCTGGTCCTTTTCCCGAGCGGCGAAATAGGTCAATTGACGGGCCAGCATGGTTTCGGCGGCCATCCATGCGATTTTGTTGGCCACTCGAGGAAATTTGATCAGAGCCTTGCCGAACTGGCTGCGTTCCAGCGCATATTTAAAGCCCAACTCCAGGGCATTCTGAGCCACGCCGGTGGCGCGGGCCGCCGTTTGAATGCGGGCGCTTTCGAAGGTCTCCATCAACTGCTTGAAACCCAGCCCTTCGACACCGCCCAGCAGATTCTCCACCGGAACCGCGAAGTCGTCGAAGCCCATTTCATACTCTTTCATACCCCGATAGCCGAGAACCTTGATCTCGCCGCCGGTCATGCCCTTGGCCGGGAACGGATCCTCCACGGTCCCGCGTGGCTTTTCGGCCAGCACCATCGACAAGCCCCGATGATCCGTGGTGGTTGGATCGGTGCGGACCAACAAAGTCATCAGGTCGGTGCGGGCCGCATGAGTGATCCAGGTCTTGCTTCCAGAGATGCGGTAGGTCTCTCCGTCGCGCACGGCGCGGGTCCGCAGCGATCCCAGATCGGAACCGCTGTTGGGCTCGGTGAAAACCGCCGTGGGCAGGATTTCACCGGAGCAGAGCTTGGGCAACCATTTGTCTTTCTGCTCTTCGGTCCCGCCCAAGCGAATCAGCTCGGCAGCGATCTCCGAGCGGGTTCCAAGCGAACCGACACCGATATAAGCGGCACTCAGAACCTCTGAAACCACACACATCGCGGTCTTGCCCATGCCCAAACCACCGTATTCTTCGGGCACAGTCAGGCCAAACACCCCCATTTCGGCCATCTGTTCGATGATCGACATCGGGATCAATTCATCCTTGAGATGCCATTCATGAGCGAACGGCACCACCTGATCGGCGGCAAAGCGCGAGAACTGATCGCGTACCATCTCCAGGGTTTCGTCGGTGAAGCCGAAATTGCCGAAATCATGGCGCTCGGCAATCACTTCCGCCAACCGGAAGCGCACGGCAGACGAACCGCCTTCGGCCATCAGACGCGCCACCGCGCCGTCACCGGCAAATGCCGCAACCGCCGCCGCCGACACCCCCAAATCCACGGGGCGGGCAACCTCGGACTGGGATAGCGGGATGCCGCCAACCATCTGCGAGAGATATTCGCCAAACACCAGTTGGAGCATGAGCTGTTCCAGCTCGCCAAACGCCCCACTCTCGGTCAGCGCCCCGGCCCAGCCATGCATCTGGCGCAGGCCCTCGGCATAGGTACTCAGCCACGCAAAACCATGGGCCGCCAACTGGTGGCGATCCACCAGGGCCGCGTCAATCTTACCGTTGGTGGCCGTCACCCGGCCCAATACCGCCAGGCGCGCCGCCTCCACCAGTTGGGCCACCGCAGTCAGGGCTTGGGCGGTGGTCGGAACCAAATCGGGGAAGATCAAGCCAACCGGCTCGGCGACGGACGAAGGGACGGCTTCGGTCATAAGGAACGCTCCAGCACTCGCGGGTCATGGAATGACCGGCAAAATGCGGAAAACGATCTTTCTGGTCAATCCTTACCTGCGCGGAGCAATAAAATTTTCACGCGCCCCAGCTCTGCGCCCTCTTGCCCCTGGGCCGGCTGCACTCACCCGACATTAGGATTGGTCGGCGCCATCCGATCGGTGGTCAAGGGCGCCTCCTCTTTGCCCAGGGCCGCGAAATCCGAAAGGCGCCGATTGACGAAGTGAGTGATTTTGGCCATGGCCTCCCGGTTGCTCAACGGCCCGCTGCTCCCATAGAACAACGAGCGATTGGCCGCCGCCGCCTGGGGCAGCGCCGAGGCCGCCGATCCTCCGGGGTCACTTTGAGCCGCCCGAATCAGCTTGGCAGCACCACCCGGCCCCAGGAAATAGGCAATACGGCTTTCCGTCACGGTGGGCGTGCGCTTGAGCACATGCCCCAGGTCCGCCTTGGATTCGTCGAGATAGCGGGCGGCCAATCCCGACGACAGACTGACATCGGTTCGCAAATCCAGCAGCCGCTTACGCAACGCCGGGTCTGCCACCGTCGCCACTCCGTTATGCGTCTTGATCTGCGCGGCTTCCCGTCCCAACCCGTAAGCCGCCCCATGGCGCTTGATCAGCTCCAACCATGTATGCTCGACGAATTGATACGGCCCGGCGGCGCTGCTTTGCTTAGAGCGGCTGTTGGGATTAAAGTTACTTTCCTGAGCCGCATGAGCCATCACGTCGGCAAATGAGACGTTGGCAATCCTGGCCGCCGAGCGGGCGCTTTGGGTGAAGTCGTCCATGGTTGACACCGGCCCGGACGACGACGCAGAAGACGACGACGAACCAGACCCCGCCGTACCAGACCCCGCCGCAGACGAGGTCTGTGTCGGCACGGCAGGTTTGCGGCCCGGCATGGGCACGAAAACCTCTTGATCAGAAGACGAACTCGAGGCCGCAGCCGAAGACGGAACCGCCGGCTTGCGCGTCGGCAACGGAAGCCCCGAGCGGTCGGCTGTGGTAACCACAGGCTGCATCAGCCGTCTTGTTGGCAGATTAAAATCGGACATGGCCTTCCGCCGCGCCCCCCTATTTCTGCGGTGCGATACTCTGCGGTGCGGCTTCGCCACACGATTCGGGCACGATACCAGCCAGTCACTCTACACCAAGCCCAACGCCCGGTCTACCGCTGCCAACGCGCCGCCGCCCCGTGCTATCCCCAGATTTGAACCCGAACCGCCCGAACCCAAGACCTAAACTTAAAGCTGGATCATGCACTTGCCCCGTCTACACGATGGGATCGCCTCGACAAACAACGCATCAACCCCCTCTTTAAAGTCACCGGCCTGCCAGCGTGGCAAAACTGTAGCGGTAGGGTAGACCAAAACTTGGACCCGCGCCTTATCGGTATCATCAAGCTGACGAATCACGATGGTCCAAGGATGAAGCTCGCCGGTTCCTGGCACCGGCAAACGGGGGGAACGAGCAACATGATCGTAAAGCCCGACATCTTCGCTATTCAGTTCCAGAATCCGCGCCCGGAACGGCGTGGGATCCAATGCCAAGCCGGGCGTGCTGGCATTCAACCGGGCCATCAGCACATTCGCGATCCGATACTCACCCAGCAGGGCTTCGGTCAAAGCATCGACATCGGAAACCGTCGTATAAAAAGCAAAGTGCTCTTCTAACACAGCCGCCGCCGCGCGCCACTGCCCGACATCCACCGGATCCTGAAAACGGCGGTGCCCCGAAAGCTGTTTGGTGGCACGATTGATAGTGTCCTCCCGCTCGAACCATGCCGCAAAAGCCCCGGCATCGGGCCGGTGGTCATTGCGCATGCATTCATAGGCATAGTCAGAGACAATCCGAGCCACCGGCTCTCGCAGCACCGTGGCAAAACGAAATTGCTGTCGAAATCGCTCGTGGAAGCCAAACGGCAGATGAGTAGCCACCACGCTATAGTGATCTTGGTAATGGCGGCGGTGAAAATTCAAATGATCATAGCGCATAACCAGCGGTTCACCGTCTCGGCAGGTAAAGCCGGTCGCCGCCCGATGGGTCATGATAAATGACCATTTCAGCGCCGTAAACAGGCTGATCCCGCCGGTTCTCGGCACATGATAAAAGAAAAGGGGCTGAGGCGAAACGGAACTGCCGTTGCTCCGACTCCACCGCATTTTTACCGCATCGGCCATCGTCATCACATTCCGTAGCCACCCAAGGTTCAGAACAGTAAGGCACCATGATCAGGCCGGTCAATGGACAGAGGCACGGCGAAAGTTGCCGGGAAAAAATTGCCGCCTACCACAGCCCTATCAAGGCAAAGCCTGCCGCCTAAAGCCCATGACCTCTACCAATCCGTTGAACCACCAGCCCGGCACAGGCGTTAGAAGTCATGGCACATTCTTTGCTTTGGGCGTGACAACCAGTTTTTGCCCTGCCCTCGATCTGGGGGATGGGACTTGAATAAGGACGACGAACATGGGCGTCGGAAACGCGCTGAATACGGCTCTAAGCGGTATGACCGCTTTTGCCACGCAGATTGGCTATATCTCCGAAAACCTCGCCAATGTCAGCACGACCGGCTACAAAGGCGTGCAATCGAATTTCCAATCTTATGTCACCCAGTCCTCGTCGAGTTTTGAGAGTCCGGGCGGTGTAGCCGTCACGCCCATTTACCAGAACAGCACCGCCGGTCAGGTCACCAGCACCAGTGTGGCCACCAACTTTGCTATCGCCAATGGGACCGGCTTTGCGCCGGTGGCAATCCCGAGCACAGTCAACGGTACGGTGGCTAATTTCTCGGGCTCATCGCAGCTCTATACCCAGGCCTGCGACTTTTCGATCAATAATAATGGCTATTTAGTCAATAGTGCTGGTGATTACTTGATGGGTGTCAAGGAACAAACAGCCTATCAGGGCGATATTCCAGGCACACCGTCATTGGGTAACTTGACCGGCGTGCGGGTTGACCCGGCTGTTTACAGCACGATTCCCGGCAAGGCCAGTTCCACCATCGACTATAACGCCAATTTCCCGGCCAGCGCCGCCAGCGGCAGTACCGCCACCTCTCAGGTTCAGTTTTTCGACAGCCTTGGCACGGCTCAAACTCTGAACATCGTTTATACCAAGGCCGCCACGGCCAACACCTGGACAATTTCCAGCGCCACCATTCCCAGCGATACCAGTTCTCCGGCACTGACCGTCACCATCGCTCCAACGTCGTTAACCTTTACCACTGGCGGCGCTCTGGCGACACCGGCCAACGGCAAAGTTACCTTCACGCCTTCGGCAGCCTTCGCGGATGGCGCGTCTCAAATGACCGGCGCAACCGCCTTGACGTTGAAATATGGCACCGCAGCGGCGGCGGGTCCTCCTGTGGTGGCGGCGAGTGGTTCGACCCAATACACGGGCAGCAGCCTGGAAGTTCGCTCGGTGTCCGACCTGACCGGCCAAGCCCCAGGCTCCTTTCAAAGCGCCGCCATTGACAACAATGGTTACGTCGTGTTCAATTATTCCAACGGTGAGCAGTTGAAGCCCTACCGGGTGCCCCTGGTCACGTTTGCCAATCCCAATGAGCTACAGCGTGTCACCGGGGCGACTTTTTCGGGAAACGATATCCAGGCCGGAACGCCGTCGGTTCAATGGGCCGGCGAAGGCGACGCGGGAACCATCACCCCCAGCTCGATCGAAGGCTCCAATGTGGACATTGCCACCGAACTCACTCAGATGATTGTGGCACAAAGAGCATACACCTCTAACAGCAAGGTGATCTCAGCCGCCGACCAGATGATTCAGGACGCATTGGCGCTCATCCATTAGGCCCGTCATAGGGGTAAACGGCGGCACCGGGTCCGGTGGCCGGTGTTGGATTGGGCGCAGAAGCAAAGGGTTAGGAGTGTGTCATGGGTCTTTCGACAATCCTCTCGTCGAGTCTGAACAGCCTACAGGCTGTTCAGACCGAGATGCAGACGCGCAGCGACAACATCTCCAATGCTTCGAACACCAATTACGCCGAGCGGACCCCCGTCACCGTCAGCGTCACAGCCAATGCCGTCACGGCAACCATCCAGCGTGCTGCCGATCAGGGTTTACAAAACCAATATCTGGATGCCAATGCGCTGTCATCGGCTTCCACCGACAAAACCAGTTACTTAACGCAGATCAATAATATTCTCGGCACAACCCAATCGAAACCATACTTGCAGCAGGCGATGGATAACTTCACGTCGTCGTGGCAAGCCTTTGAAACGGATACATCCGACACCACGGCGGAATCACAGATTGTCAGCACCGGACAGGCCTTAGCGCAAAACATCAGCCAGACGGCTTATTCGTTAAATCAATTGGGTATTCAGGCCAGCGATGGCGTCGGGTCGATGATCACGAATCTGAACACCAATCTGACTCAGCTCGACACTATCAATAAGCAGCTTGACGCCAATCCCAACGCCACAACCACTCAACCGGATTTGCTGGATACCCGAGATTCGCTGGTGAACAGCATTTCCAGTATCGTTGGCGTCAATGTAATCGTCCATTCCAACGGCAGTGTTGCGCTTTACACCCAAAATGGCACGGCGTTGGTGGATAAAACCGCCGCGCAATTCGCGTGGAACAATCCGACCGGCGGAGCCCAATCGTGGATTTCTCTGGCCTCCCCGGCTCCTTCGGGCACCGGCGCGCCGGGCATGAACAACGCCTTCCAGGGCGGCAAACTTGGGGCAGCCCTTGATTTTCTCAATCCTAGCGTGACGTCAACCGATCCAACCATCGGTTCTCTTGCGAAAGCCCAAGCACAGCTTAATGTTTTTGCCTCGCAGTTGGCGGATAACGCCTCTGGCACATTCGGCGGCGCTTACTACGATTCAACCCCCACCCAGACCACCGATTTGCAAGGTGGTACCGGCGCGGCGGGTACCGCCTACGGCCCAACGGCGGCGGGCACCGCCATGTCGTCCTTTTTTACCGTCGATAACGGCAACCCCGCGAATCAGTCTCCGGCATCGTCGATCCAGATCAATCCGTCTCTTGCCAACGGAACCTCGACGGTTATGGGTCAGTCGGCGACAGCCGTGGTGGCGGCACTGACCGCAACCACCCGCAGCATGACCCTGGCTCAAACAGGAACAACCACCAACGGCAGCGCCAATATCACCGGCTTAACCCAAAATGCCGGATTGAAGGTCGGCATGACGGTGACCGGCACCGGCATTCCCGCTGGAACCACAATTTTGTCATTTGGCACCGACGCCAACGGCAATCCGATCACCGACCCGTCTCAGGCCGCCAACGCCACGACCCTGGTTCTGAGCGCCAAAGCCACCGCCAGCACAGCCGGGACCGGCCTGACTTTCAGCTTAAGAGCCCCGGTCACGAACAATGCGAGTTATAGTGGCCTTACGTCTGCGATTACCAACTACCAGTCAACCAGCCAAGCCAATGCGTCCACCCAGCAAACCGAACTGACCACCACCACTCAAAACTTGCAAACACGATTAACCGGAGAGACAGGGGTCAACATGGATACCGAGTTGGCTCAGTTGACTGTGCTTCAGAATTCTTATGCGGCCAATGCCAAAGTTATCACCACGGTACAGTCGATGTTTGATACCTTAATGGGGATTGGAACGTGATGATCATAGTTTTGGGTATGCTTGATCATCAAACTATCGTCGGGAGGTAACGGCCATGCAACCAGTTTCCACTTACGGGGCCATACTGACCCAAATCAACACAATGAATTCAACGTCTCAACTATCTCAAAAGCTGAGTACCGAGCTGTCAACCAACAGTCAGGGCACGGATCTTGCCGATAACGCCAACAGATCGCAGGTCATCAGCCTGACCAGCAGCAAAGATCAAATTAATTCATATGTATCAAGCTGCAATTTAGGTAGTATCACAACATCATTATATAGTAATTCTCTGTCCAATATTCTTAGCATTGCCCAGAATGCGCTGAAAACAGTACAAAGCATGCAAGGCAGCTATACCGGCCAGGCCTCGCCGGTTCCGTCTGCCCAGACCACGCAGACTCAGGCCGATGCCTATAGCGCCTTTCAGACCTTGGGTAATTCTGTGGGTCAGATGATGTCTGAAACCACTATTGCTCTTAACGAACAATCCCCGACAGGCGCCTATCTTTATGCAGGCCTACGTAACCCCACCAGCAATCCGCCAAAAACTGCTGCCGGTACGAATGCCTATAACCTACCGCCGGTCGCTGACCTGACGAAACTGCCTTATTTTGCTTCATCCGACGGCACCTTACCCGGCGCCACCGCCCCGTCCCCGAGCAACCCCACCACGGTTGCCAGTTACACGCCGGCTGCGGGCTCGCCGGACCCGAGCTATTCGACCACCCAAACCGCCAATCCCGGCGCAATGGACCCGGTCACGACGTCCCCTAACCTACCGCTTTACGATACCGACTATAATACGGATGCCCCAGTCGGTAATTATGCAAAAGCATCAACCTTGGCTTGGGGAACTCAGAAAGTCACAATTGACCAGGGACAGACCCAAAACCTGAATATTACCTCGAATAACCCAGCCTTTCAGAATTTGGTGAATGGCTTGCGCGCGGCAAAAACCGCAGCGGATCAGGCCGGCAATTACTCAACGGCGGATCGGGACAGTTTTCTCAGCCAATCCTATTCTGCCCTCAGTAAAGCGGTCCTCGGTCTGGAAGGATTGCAGCAAACCAACGGCATCAATCAGTTGGCCTTCCAGAGTTCATCACAAACCCATAGCAACACCCTGACGCTGGTCACCACCCAGCTTGATACCGACGTCGCTGTCAACACGACTACGGTAACAGCGCAGTTGGCATCGGTGAACAACCAGTTACAATCCTCCTATAAAGTCACATCTGAACTGCTGAATATGTCTCTGTTAAGCTATCTTAAATAGTCATTCCACTGGACCTGCCCCATGATGTTCACGCCGCAGCCGCCAATTCTCGCGACGATTACCGAGACTCTTGATCTTGCCCGCGAGCTTTTGCAAGTCTTGAACAAGGAAAGCGAAGCCTTGGCGGCTATGCGCTTGAAGGCTCCAGTTGGCTTTGCCGAAGCCAAGAGCAGGCTGATTGCCGCCTATTCCTATAAGCTGGAAGAACTCCGTGCGGCGACCATGCAGCCCGAGGCGGAACCAGCCCTAGCGGAGTTACGGGTGCTGAATGACGAAGTGATGGCGGCGGCCCAGCATAACGCCGCCATGTTGAGTGGGGCCATGGACGCGAACCGCCGCGTGATTGATCTGGTCATCAAGGCCGCCCGCCAACAATCGATGCCGCCGAGTTCCGGTTACAGCCGGGTCGGCAACCGGGCCCAGGCGCCGAAAACCTCGGATCGCGCGACCTCGGTGCTGATTACCCGGAAACTATGACCGGCACGGGAAAAAACTGCCGCCCGCAACCCGGCGGGGTTCCTGGGAATCAAAACTAACCACCTATTATTATTAAGTCTTTCAGGTTGGCCCAAAGTTTGCTGGTTTTGGCTGCGCCTTTAGCCAGGACCAGAAAACCATGGGCCTTTTTGGTGCCATCGCCTCGGTCGCCAGTGAGTTCCGGATATTTCCTTCCGGCCCCACAAGCGTGCCCGACGCCAGCAGCGCCCCGGCTCTCCCTTCCATCGCCACCACGGACACAAGCAGTCCGACCACCCCGGCTCCCCCGCCTTCGACCCCGGCCCCCGCCTCGATCCTCCGGCCTTTAACCGGCGCTCTGGGGGCTCAGGTTGGCGACATCACCGCCCGTCAAAGCGCCGCCGAGGTTCGCGATGGTGCGCTTCAGGATATTGGGACGCTCTTTGGTTCCAAGGCTGGCGCCGCTGGTCTTGGCGGTCGTTTCGATGCCTTTGCTCAAGCTTGGCAACACCTAGCCACCACCCCCTCTGATTCCACCGGACAGCAACAGGTCGTTGATCAAGGCGTGACGCTGGCGGCAACCGTTCGTGACGTGTCCCAGGGGGTGGAAGATTTGGCCGGCACCCTGAATGACGCCGTATCGTCGGGACTGTCTGATCTCAATCAAACATTGAACGACATCCACCACGCCAACGGAACCATCGCCAGCCAGGTCGCACTGAACCGTCCGACGGCAGACACAGAAGCTCAACGCGACCAACTGGTGGCCAAGGTGGTCGATCTGACCGGCGCCAATGTCTTCCCTCGCGAAAGCAAGACCATCGCCTTATTTGCCCCCAATGGTCAGGCTCTTCTGGATCAACGTCCGGTCCAGTTCACCCGCGCAACCACCAGCACCAACAGTTCCAGCACAAGCTCAAACACCTCTTCCACCAAGACCGGCAACACCGACGGCA
Source organism: uncultured Rhodospirillales bacterium (assembly GCA_903920145.1). Classification (GTDB taxonomy): domain Bacteria; phylum Pseudomonadota; class Alphaproteobacteria; order Azospirillales; family Azospirillaceae; genus BOG-933. The sequence goes on along the minus strand of CAIXKV010000041.1, from coordinate 12,455 downwards.
CGGCGATCCCCGCCGATGGCAAGATTGAATGCGGACGATTGGGCGCCCTGCTGCGCCTAACCGCCGATGGATCCCGTCAAACACCCCCCCAACGGGTCAATCCAGATCCTGGCTGCGAAGTCATCCGCAAGCTTCGCTCTCAACTGGATGCCGTGGCCAACACCATGCTCGGTCGCAGCCGCCTCAATCAGTCGACCAGTTTCGCCGACGCCTATGACTCGGCCCCGGCCAGCGACAATAGCCAATTGGCTCATGGCTTTTTTGTCGGCAACAATCGCCTGACTCTGGATGTCAACCCCAGCTTAACGGCGGGCGACGCCACTTTGAAAACCGATGCGGCTCCCGCCGTGGCCGCCAGCCTGACCGCCAACCGCCGACAGATTCTCGCCGACGGCCTCCCCGCCCCGGCAACCAGCTATGGCGGGTTGGTCGCCACCGTCAATAACACCTGGAGCAAGGTTTCGGGCAATGCCGCCCGTGACGCCAAGGTCGCCGATGCCGCCAGCACCCTGATGACCAGCCAAGCCCAGGGGTCGAACAGCATCGATCTGCAAACCGAGATGACCAAACTGCAAACCCTCCAGACCGCTTTGGGTTCGACCAATCAGGTTGGGCATTCTCTGGCAGCTTTCATGGTGGCGCTTGGCCAGCTCTCAACCTGACGCCCATTCCCAATGGGATCGGCTCATCGGAAATGGGGGGATAAGGGGAAGCACCAGGGCGAGCCGTGATCGGGTAACGATGGCAAACTTGCACCGTTCGTGATTTATCGTTAGGATCGACCGCTGGACTTTGGAAGGCCGGATGCCCAAGGTTATTTGGCATCCCGACGAAGAGATGCTGCTGGAGTGTTGCGATATGCAGATTCACATTTTGAAATCAAAGATTCATCGGGTTCATGTGACGCAATCCGAGCTGAATTATGTCGGTAGTATCACCCTCGATATGGATTTGGTCGATGCCGCCGATCTCATTCCCGGCGAGAAAGTGCAGATTGTTAATAACAACAACGGTGAACGCTTTGAGACTTACGTCATCGAAGGCGAGCGCGGCAGCGGGACGGTCTGCCTGAACGGCGCGGCAGCCCGCAAGGTCCAGGTGGGTGACGTGCTGATCGTCATCTCCTATGGCCTGATGGACAAGAGCGCGGCCCAAAGCTATCGCCCCATTGTCGTCTTCCCCGACGCCGACAACAAACTCACGGATCCATCTAAGCAAATCATTACTTATGATCTGAAGGTCACACCCGCGATATAAAAGGAGTGTTGGTCGGCAGCCCATCGTAACGTCCAGGTCCAGCATCATGGTTCAGCCCTGTTTCTCCCGACCCCTGGTCGGGATTACTGCTTGTCGCCGATGGCTTTCCGATATGCCTTATCATGTCGCCGGCGGTAAGTATGTCCGGGCGGTCTCTGACGGCGCCAACGGGTCACCGCTGCTGATCCCCGCCTTGGGGCATGACCTGGACATCGCCCCTTTGGTGGCCCGCTTAGACGGTCTGTTGATCACCGGCAGTCCGTCCAATGTGCTGCCGGATCATTATGGCGGGGAGCCGAGCGAACCCGGCACCCTCCATGACCCCGATCGCGACGCAACCACCTTACCGTTGATCCGGGCTGGACTGACCGCCGGATTGCCGATTTTGGGCATTTGTCGAGGGCTTCAAGAGCTGAACGTGGCGCTGGGTGGCACCTTGCACCAACGGGTTCACGAATTGCCGGGAAAATACGATCACCGATGGAACGACGATGACCCCATCGAGGTCCAATATGGCCCCGCCCACCCGGTCCACCTGACAGAGGGCGGAAGTCTCGCGGCGATTCTGGGGGCTAGGGAAACTGTCGTGAACTCATTGCATTGGCAAGGCATCGACCGCTTGGCACCTGGACTTCAGGTGGAGGCCCTGGCGCCCGATGGCCTGATCGAGGCGGTTTCGGTCATCGATGCGCCCACCTTCGCGGTGGCGGTACAATGGCATCCCGAATGGAACTTCCGGGATAATCCGGCCTCTCGTGCTTTGCTGGCGGCTTTTGGAGCCGCCGCCCGGCACCGAGCCGAGGGGCGGTCTCCCTGATTTCACCCTATGCGCTTTTAACTGCGGAAATAAAGCCCCCGACTTCGCTCCGTAACCCAACCGATTTTCCAGCCAAATCATCGGCTAGACCCGCCAAATACCCAACAGCGTTGCGGGTGCTTTGAGTGGCCTCCAAGACATGGCCGATGCTGGTCGAAACCTCGGCGGTTCCGACGGCAGCCTGCTGCATGCTGCGCGAAATCTCCTGGGTAGCGGCGCCTTGCTCTTCGACCGCCGAAGCAATCGTCACTGCCAACTCGTTGACGGTAACGATGGTTTTTGCAATCCCGCCAATGGCCATAACCGCTTTGTCGGTTTCGGCCCCGATTGCCGCCACATGCCCCTGAATATCGTTGGTCGCCTGGGCGGTTTGGCGCGCCAACGCCTTGACCTCGGCAGCCACCACGGCAAAGCCTTTGCCCGCCTCCCCCGCCCGCGCGGCTTCGATAGTGGCATTCAGTGCCAACAGGTTGGTCTGAGCCGCAACGCCACTAATCACCTGAACCACACTTGCAATTTTGGCGGCAGCGGCGGTCAACCCCGCGATGACTTGCGCCGTGTGCTCGGCTTCGGTCACCGCCTGTTGGGTAACAGAAGACGCCTGGACCATGCGCCTGGAAATTTCCTGGATGGAGGCCGACAACTCTTCGGCTGCCACGGCCGCTGTTTGGACATTGCTTGAGGCCTGCTCTGCCGCCATGGCCACCGCTGTGGATCGTTGAGCCGCAAGATCAGCGGTTCCGCTCAGGGTTCCGGCACTCCCGCGAACGCCATCGGCGCCACCTTTTAGGGCCTCCGAAATGCCGTCGATCGCCGAAGCAAAGGTCCGGGTCAGACTCTCTAAACGCCGCCGGCTCGCTTCTTTAGCATCGGTCTCGGCGTGCTGCCGATCAGCCATGGCATCAGCCGCCAGCGCATTGGCACGCAACACCTCGATGGCTCGGGCAAGGCTGGCAATTTCCGTCAAGCGCGCCTGCATCGGCACCACCAAATCGCGAGCCCCTTCGGATAATCGAGCGACAATCGATGTCAACTCAGTCAATGGCCCTATGACACGAGAACGTACAGCCCACACCACAGTAATAAACAGCAGCATGGCAAAACAGAACAAGGCAATAACTTCCCACAAGCCGCGCTGGGCCTGCTGCTGTTTAGCATCAGCCAAAGCCAAGGCTTCATTCACCGCCGCATCGCGAAGAATCATGATCAATTGCAATTGAGGGGCTGTAATCCGTCGCCATTCGGCACCATCCAGATCATAGACTCCATCGCCAGATTCTGCGGCATTAATGCGCTGACGCATGATGTCATACTCTTTAAAATAGCCTTCACGGACCGTTGCCATGGCCTTTCGCAAAGCCGGCGGACTGTCTTCGCCATCAGCAATTATTATTAAACGCTGCCACAACTCATTGACGGCTCCAACGGCCATGTCCATGTAACGGCGAGCCTCGGGAGTTGGCGGCTTGCGGCTGTTGATCACTTGCATGGTCGTGCTGGATTCACGTCCGGCAGCATCGCGCAACGCCCACACCACCTGGGCAATGGTTCCAAATCTGGCAATATCTGGGTCCAGAGTCAAAAGAACCCGCTCTAAACGATTACTTATTTTCACTGAATGTTCGATTCTATCACTAAAAAGGTGAGATATATTTGCGATTAAATCTGGATCATTGGTTCTTTTAACACTGGATCTTAAAATAGAACAATCACTTATCAATTTCTCAATATCTATCAATACAGCTTCTTTATCCGAAAAATGCGCCTGGGCAACGACACGCTTGGCATTTTCCAAAGCGTCATCGGCTTCCTGACGTTGTTGAGTCAGGATAGTCCAGGTTCCTGGATCGTCACTAGCCATGGCAATGACCGTAGCCCCGCGCTCTCGCGATATTTTTTCAGAAATAAGCGAGTTGGCAGCCAGAACCCCGACCAACTCATGGGCACTTGCAGCTTCATGGGCAACACGCCATTGCTCGACAATCAATAGGCCCGCCATAGCAGTGATAACGGCTCCAACAACCGCTAAACAGGCCGCAAGGAATCCCTGGATCGACATGATACCCCCCACCTTATGATTAACTTTTCGACATCTTGGAAACGGTTACCCGATAAACCATACCCACATAACGGGTTATGTATCTTTCTGTAGCCAAAACACAAGATTCAATATCTGATATTTTTGATTTGAATTGTCATGATATATGATTTATATCATTAACTATGGATATGTGACGTACCTGCCTTCTTTTTATCGAAGAACGACATAAAAAAATTAATAAGAAAACTAATAAATATCAATATAGGGAAGTAAGAGATCGGCGCTCCTTTAGGATCAAAACATCCCTTTGTCACTGCTACGATCATTACGACCTCGTGGATCACTGGCCTTAGGATTTATATTTACTGATTGCTGACCATCGCCTGTTGCAATACAATCATGTACAAAGATATAAAACTATGATTATGAAAGCCCCAGCATTTGCAGTATTGGATTAATTCACTTTTATTATTCTAAAAATACAATGATTATGATATAATTTTTCCGTATTTTATGCTTATAAACAAATTATGATGCTAGATATTGATATATCTATCCATCAAATGCAACTTGAAATGACTTTCAGTCTATTTATAAAAAGTTTAATCGGAGATCAGGATGCTTGCCAAAAAGCAATCAATAATTTTATTGAAAACTATATTTATATTCATGGTTGTGCATAAAGGAAAATAAAAATAGAATGACACCATCGAGTCTTGATGTTGACACATCAGGACTCGATGGTATCATTGTTACAGTCCGTCGGTCTTATACCGACGAGCCGAGTGGCACACTGCCGGTCCTCGGGCCGTGACGACGGCCCTGCGCGTCTGTGCGCGCGAAGCCCTCATGTGACTCTAGGGGGGCGCGGATGCGCCCGCCCGGTGCCTGAGGCAGCCTTGATGAGTCAACATCAACATCAAGGCTTGATGGTATTATACCGCTTGATCAGAGGCTCTTTCGGTCCCACAAACACGTCAGCCAAGAGAGTCGATAGCCACGCGAAGGTATTTCTGTAACGGGCTTTCAGTCTGGAAGGGGTGTCATGCCAGATATGAATCTTGAGTGGTCGCCTCCACCGTCCTTAATCGAGAATATTTCCTCTGGAAAGGAAGTTCTCGCGGCTGTTGAGGAAACCAAGTCCACATATGCGCATTTTCTGACCCAGACCGGCGTTCCTCCAGCACAAGCCAACGAGGTTGCCGACGCGCTGATCGGCCGGATTATCACCGCCTTGGCCAGAGGCGATTCTCCTGAGAACGCCGTCGCCTGGGCCAAGCAAGGCGTGGGCGCAGGTGTCGATCCTTTGGCTGGCAGCGAAGCCGCGCCGCCGCTCCAAACCCTCGCCGAAGCCTTATCCCAAGGGCGAGGCGATGCGGCGGATATCATCGCCAAAGCGGTTGCGACGGCAGGCAGCTCTCCAGAAGCACAAAAAGTCGCCGTTGGAACTCTTCTGACATCTCTGGCTAACGGCAATGAATTGGCGGTAGCCCAACAGCAGGCCATCGCTGCCGGTCAAACAACGGACAGTCTGAAGGCCAGCAACGCCGTCCCCTTAAACGCGACCGATACTTTGATCAGCAGCTTGGCCCAAGGTGGACCTGGGATCGGGGATGCTCTTCATGGCTTGGCAGCAGAAGCCGGAACCGAACAAAGCACGGCCTTGGCCCAAAACCTGTTTGCCGCCCTGTCGAATGGAACATCCAGCGAAGCCGCCGTCCACGCTTGGCAGGAACAAGCCAGCGCCCAGGCTCAGACAGCCCAAGCCCAAACCGTTCCGGTTTCGTCCATCGATGCGATGATCGCCGCGCTGTCCAGCGGCGCCGATGCCCACGAAGCCCTGATGACGGCCGGATTTGGAGGCAATTCCGCTGCCTCCCAGGCCTTGGCCCAGGCCCTAGCCGGCGGGGCGAACTCTGGGGCTGCCGCCGCCGCCGCCGAACAGGCTAGCCAAGCCCAAGCCACCGCCGAGGCCCTGACCACTGCTGGCGTGGCCGCGCCCTCAGCTTTGCTAGCGGGATTGGCGTCGGGTGGAGCCGATGCCGGCAGCGCCATTGCCGCCGCCAGCCAAGGAAGCGACGGCAGCGCCTTTATCAATGCGCTCACCCAAGCCCTGAGCACCGGAGCCCCAACCGAAGCGGCGATTCAGGCCGCCAACACGGCCTCTTCGGCTGCCGCAACCCAGGCTGCGGAGGCGTCATCACCGCCCTCTGCGGAGACTGCCTTGGCGGCAGCCCTAGCCAGCGGCGCCGACGTCCAAAGCGCCCTGGCCTCGGTCGGTATCTCCGGTGAGGGGAGCCAAAGCGAGGTCATGGCCTCTGCACTGACCCAAGCCCTGAGCAGCGGACAGAACCTCGCGTCTGCGGTCGGTAGCGCCACCACAGCGGGAGCGGCCAGCGATCAACAGGCGGCGGCCGCCCAAGACGGCGTGCCAGCCCCCGATCCCCAATTGATGGCCATGTCTTCGGGTTCCGAACAAGGGTCGTCTTCGGCAAGTCCGAGCGAAACCACCCCAAGCGGAAACAGCGACAGCGCCCCGGCTACAGGACAACCGGAAGCCACCGCCCCAGCCGCTACCTCGACGGACCCCAGTGCGCAGGTGGCTGAGGTTGCAACATCATCTGATCACACCACCGCCAGCGACAGCCCCTCTGCCAACGGGCAAACCGAGGCCTCGTCCACCGCGTCCTCTTTCGCATCAAGCAACGCCCCCGCCGATGCGCCCCCATCCCCGACCGCAGCAGCGACCGCGCCGTCTACGGCCTCTTCCGAGGCCAATACCGTCAGCACCAACAGTTTTGACGTCGCCAGTGAGCCTCAGACCATCACGGCGCCATTTGCCCCAGAAAATCATAACACTTCAACCGGCGAACCCCAAACAACCCAACCCGAGACACAAACCACCCAGAGCGCTTCTGAACCAACCCCTTCCCCCGAAACCTCAACCACCCCGGCAGAGACTCCAAGCTCGCCTAGCTCTACCGATACATCAACGGCCCCGGTTGATACGGGAAGCTCAAGCCCCACAACCAACACCCCTTCTTCGTCCGATACGTCAGGCGGGTCATCAGGCGGATCAAGTGGACCCGTTACAAATCCCGATATCATAGACATGACCCACGCCTTCAGTGCGGCGGCCTTTGCCGGAGCTGCTGCCAATAACCTGTCAGGGAATAACCCCACGGCACTAGAATTCGACCTTTCATCGCCCCCCTCCTTCAGCAACGGCATGACCGTCGAGGCCTGGATCAATCAGGCGAGGACTGTTCCAGGCCCCATTGCGGTTGTGGTGGATGATCAATCAACTGATACTTCGGGAAATCCGCTCAGTGGGTTTAAAATCGAAATTACCCATAGTAATAATATAGAAATTGAAATTGCTAATGGGATTGTTGATGGTCACTACACTGATACAGAGGTAACCACAACCGATACTCCAATCGTTAATGGTACATGGGAGAATATTGCTGCTACTTATAGCAATACAGGAGCCGTCAGTATATCGGTTAATGGTGTTATTGATACCAATGTGATAACCGGCACCTATCAAGATTCGCCAGTGCCGGCCTCTGGAGCGATCACCAACGCCCCTTCCAGTGTGATCATTGGTACCGAACGGGATCCTAATAGCGATAGCAATTGGTCGGCAGCGCGAGACTTCGCCGGTATGATTAGTGATGTACAGATATGGAATTCATCATCACAGAATATCCAAACGGATATGTCTCACCAATTATCCACCGCTGCCAGTGCCGCAGCAAGTGAATCTAATCTGGTGTTGGCAGCTCCATTAAATAGCAGTACATTCACGGGGATTACACAAGGTGGGACATCGAATGTAACAGTGGCCGATCTAACACAAGACAATGACGGCGTGACCAATGCTCTACAGTCCGGGGCTTCGGTCCCAACCATCGCCAGCACTGCTACGGTTCCCAGCACCGAGCCGACAACCAGCACTTCAGCATCGGTTTACCAGGCGCTTGTTCTTGGAACGTCGTCAACAAACAGCGCCATTTCCATCAATCAGCCCACCTACAGCACGACATATACGCCGCACAGCGACCCCTCAACGCCCACCACAGTCACCGGCACCACCGATACCGTCACCAATGCGGTCTACCAAACGCCTGCACTGCCGACCGCCGCCCAAGCATCAACATCTGTAACCGTTACAACAACGGTCACAGCGACGGACACGACTGGAGCCAGCGACGAGGCCACGCAAGTTGTCCACGCAACGGCCACGTAGCGAAATCAAGGCTTGATGGTATAGGAAAGCTGTCTTTCGTGGGCTCCGCCCACACCCGCAAAAGGCCGGTCGGCCCTTTGAACCCTTGACGTCACAAATCCCCGGCACTGGGGCCGCACACACGGCCCCAGCATCTCCCACGGGGACTCGCTTACGAGGCGTCGCGCTTCATGCCGCGACCCGTCGTCCGCTCGACGATGCGAGCCGACTTGCCGCGCAGTTCACGCAGATAATACAGCTTGGCCCGACGGACTTCGCCCTTACGCACCAGCTCGATGCTGTCGATGCGCGGGCTATACAGTGGGAAGACCCGCTCGACGCCCTCGCCGTAGCTGATTTTACGCACAGTAAACGACGAATTGAGACCAGCATTCTTACGGGCAATGCACACGCCTTCGTAAGCCTGGACCCGCTCACGGGTGCCTTCGATCACCTTGACATTGACCTTCACCGTGTCGCCCGGAGAGAACTCGGGAATCGTGGTGTTGGCGGTGAGCTTATCGACTTGGGCCTGATTGAACTTCTGCAACAGATTCATGACACCTATCCCTCGAATCCCTCAAACTTCCCTTCGAACCGGGCGGCTTCCACCGTCCGACCCTCTTGTTCTTCGTGGCGCCGACGACCGCGCTTGGACATCGCCCGCCTTTGCCGCTCCGCCTGAGCCGCCGCCGCGTACCGGGTCCACAAATCAGGCCGGCGGGCCTGGGTGATCCGTTCCGCCTCGGCCAAGCGCCAAGCCTTGACCTTTTCGTGATGCCCCGACAGCAGCACATCCGGTACCGTCCGGGTCACGCCCAAAGAGTCGGTCCAAACCGCTGGCCGGGTGTAATGCGGATATTCCAGCAACCCCTGCTCGAAACTTTCCTCGCCTGCGGTCTCGACATTTCCCATCACGCCGGGCAACAACCGAACACAAGCATCAATCAGAGCCAGTGCCGCCGGCTCGCCCCCCGACAGGACGAAGTCGCCAAGGCTAACTTCCTCCAGGGCGTGAGCCTCCAACACCCGCTCGTCAACACCCTCGTAACGGCCACACAGCAGGGTCACCTGAGACTCTGCCGCCAAGTCCCGGACCAGGGCTTGATCCAGCACCCGACCGCGTGGCGACAGATAGATCGCCCGCCTCCGCCCGGCCTCTCCAGGGAGACCCGCAGACGCACCCGCCGCCGTCAGCGCCCCATCAAGCACATCTGGACGCATAACCATCCCCGGCCCACCCCCAAAGGGCGTATCGTCGACGGAGCGGTGTTTATCGCGCGCGAACCCGCGAATGTCCACCGTTTCCAGCGTCCAGACCCGGTTTTCCAGGGCTTTCCCGGCCAAACTGACCGAAAGCGGCCCCGGAAACATTTCCGGGAACAAGGTTAAGACCCGCACCGACCATAATGGCCGTTGCCGGCCCTCTTCCATCACCGTTCCGACTCCGCCACGGCCAAAGGCCCTTCCCCGTCCTCTTCGCCCGCTTCGCCTGACGGCTGGGCGGGCTCCAATAACGCGGCAGGCGGGTCCATCACCACACGACCGGCGGCCACATCCACCACCGGCACCACCGCCTGGGTGAATGGCACCGCTGCCGTTCGGCCACAAACCAAGCGCAGCTCCAGCAGGGTGCCGCCCCCGAAATCATGGACGGCGATCACCGACCCCAACAGCTCCCCATCGGCCCGTTCGGCCCGCAGGCCAATCAGGTCCGCGTGGTAGAACTCGTCTTCGTCGGTGGTCGGCAAAGCCGCCCGCTCGACATACAGCCGAGTCCCCCGCAGGGCTTCGGCGGCATTGCGTTCGGACACGCCTTCGACCCGCGCAATCCAGGTTCCCTTACCCGGTGACTGAAGCTGAACCGCGAATCGTCGCCGCCCCGCTTCATCGGTCAACGGACCATAAGCCACCACCGCCGTCGGATCCTCGGTAAAGCTGCGCAGCCGCACCAGACCACGGACGCCGTGGGCGCCGACGATCTCGCCAACACAGACCCGCCGGCCTGCATCGTTTCCGGACTCTCCGGCCATTGGGGGTCACCGCCCTCGAATCATCAACCGCCGGCGGCCTTGGCACGCAGGGCTTCTTCCTGCTTGGCTCGTTCCTGAGCCTTGGCCTTGGGAGCCGACTTCGCCGGGGTTTCCTTGCGAACGGGCATCGGCACCAACTCGGCGCGCCCTAGGAACAGGGCAACACGATCCGTCGGCTGGGCGCCGACCGAAAGCCAATACCGGGCCCGTTCGGCGTTGATCTGCACCCGCTGAGGATGATCCTTTTCCAGCATCGGATTGTAGGTGCCGATCTTCTCAATGAACCGGCCATCGCGGGGCGAACGGGCGTCGGTTACGACGATGCCATAAAACGGGCGCTTCTTGGCGCCGCCACGGGCCAACCGAATCTTCAAAGACATTCTGTGTCTGCTTTCCTTGATGCACGGTGAACGGTAAATACGAAAACAAGAGTGATTGACGCCAGACGGGCCTAACGCGGCAGCAACGCCTGAAGACCCTGGCGCATCAGCCCTTTCTGGCCGAGCTTCTTAACCTTCTTCATCATCGCCTGCATTTCCTGATATTGCTTGAGCAGGCGATTGACGTCCTGAACGGTGGTTCCCGAGCCCAACGCGATCCGTCGCCGACGAGAACCGTTCAGCAATCGGACATCGCGCCGTTCGGCCTTAGTCATCGAGCCGATGATCGCTTCCTGGCGCTTCAACATCCGCTCGTCGATATTCGCTTCTTTGAGCTGGTTCTTGATCTTGCCGATGCCGGGCAGCATCCCCATCAACCCGGACATGCCGCCCATCTTACGAATTTGCCGCAATTGAGCCGCCATGTCGTCCAGGGTAAAGGCCCCCTGCTGCATGCGCTCGGCCATCTTTTCCGCTTCTTCGCGGTCGATGGACTCGGCGGCCTTCTCCACGAGGCCAACCACGTCGCCCATGCCCAGAATGCGGCCCGCGATGCGGTCGGGGTGGAAGCCTTCAAGGGCATCGATCTTTTCACCGACACCCAGGAACTTGATGGGTTTTCCCGTGGTCTGGCGCATGGACAACGCCGCACCACCCCGCGCATCGCCGTCAACCCGAGTCAAAACGATGCCGGTCACGCCCACCCGTTGCTCGAAATGGGCTGCCACCGTGACCGCATCCTGGCCGGTCATGGCATCAACCACCAGCAGGGTTTCCACCGGATGGGTAGCGTCGCGGACGGCGGCAACCTCGGCCATCAACTCGTCATCGATGGCCAACCGACCGGCGGTGTCCAGCAACACCACGTCATAGCCTTCGAGCCGGCCCGTCAACATGGCCCGCTTGGCGATCTCCACCGGCCCCTGACCGGCGATGATCGGCAACGTGGCCACCTCGGTCCGCTCGCCGAGCACCTTCAACTGTTCTTGTGCCGCAGGCCGCCGCACGTCGAGGGAGGCCATCAGCACCTTCTTGCGTTCCCGCGTCCGCAGACGCAACGCAATTTTGGCGGTGGTGGTGGTCTTACCCGATCCTTGGAGCCCGACCATCAGGATCGGAACCGGCGGCACGGCGTTAAGATTAACCTCTTCGCTGGCACTTCCCAGCATTTCGACCAGATGGTCATGAACAATCTTGATCACCATCTGGCCCGGCGTCACCGAGCGCAGAACCTCTTGACCGACCGCCCGCTCCTTCACGCCGGCGACGAATTGCTTGACCACCGGCAACGCCACGTCGGCTTCAAGCAATGCCACCCGAACCTCGCGCAGAGCGGCATTGACGTCATCCTCGCTCAACGCCCCGCGCTTGCGCAGACGATCGAAGATTTCGCCAAGACGTCCCGTCAGTCCTTCGAACATGCCCGGTCAGCTCCACCACGCCAAACAAAAAACACCAGTGCGCGAAACTCGCGGACTGGCGGGCCGCCGCCGGCTTGGCGGCTGCGGTCAATGGACGCACGCTAGGCCGAATCGGCGTCGATGTCAACGATCAGGAGCGGTTCTCAATGCGACTGAGTCGTGATCGCAGAAGGGCTCTGGTTGGCGGGGTGCTGGGGTGCGACAAAGCGACTCTGGCAGGATAGGGGTGTGGCTGACGGGAGATAGATCTGATTCTTAATGGGGATGAGCTCCCT
>CAIXKV010000040.1 GCA_903920145.1 uncultured Rhodospirillales bacterium | reverse complement strand
CCGGCGAGCCCTGATACTGACACATCGCCGGTATCGGGCCGCGACGGCGGCCCCGCGCGCCCATGCGCGCGAAGCCAAGGGCGCGGATGCGCCCGCCCGGCGTCTGAGGGCAGCCTTGATGAGTCACCATCAAGGCTCGAGGATGTCATGCGCCGGATGGCGTCTCAAGGTAAATGTGACGGACTGTCAATTGGGAAATTGGCGGGGATATTGGTTTTTCGGCTATCCCGGTATCGCATCGTTCATATTGGCTCCGGGTCTGTCAGCACTCATGGTATCGGTTGACCGATTCCAGGTGGCGGGCGCATAGTGTCGGGGCGGACGGGACGCCGTTCCGGTTCCGTCTGTTTTTGTTGCCCCGTCCCGATCTGGCGGTTTGTTCCGCCGCTCCTTCTTCGCTACGGACCTCCCATGACCTTTGCCCGTGTCCTGTCGCTGTGCCTCGCGATCGCAGTTCTCGCCCTGGCTGTGTCGGGAGGAGGAGCGACCTTGGCGAGGGCCGACACCGCCAAGGTGGAACCGACGCCGCCATTCATCAATCAAGCCTTGCCCTTTTACGGCTGTGGGATTGGCGCCAGCATCGGCGCGGCTTCGGTGGCGCTGCCGTCCATGACTCGCTGGACCTTCTACATGGGGGTTTATCCATCCATGGCCACCGTCGTCTGGCGTTCGACTTTGGGTTGCTTTTATGGCATCCTCGGCGGCGTCACGGTGTCTGCGGTGCAGTCCACCGCCCGTATGGTCGGCGACGCTTTCAGCGACCGACACTGAGGGGTCATGAGGCGCGGCGTGGAGGGACGGCCATGAAGATAATATCGGCGCTGGTCGCCCTGTTGCTGCTGTTTGCTTTGATCCCTGGAGAGGCGTGGGCCGGGACAGCCATGGCTGGCGAAACGACCACCACCGAACCGTCTCCGCCCCCGCTGCCACCGCCCAATCCGCCCTTCATCGACCAGAATGTGGTCTTTTTATTCTGTGCCAGCGGGGCTTCGCTGGGGGCCTTGCTGACGGGCCTGCCGCCGGTCATTGGGTGGATTCCCTACTCTGGCTGGCCAACCCAACTGGGGTCATTGGCGCTGCGGATGGGGCTTGGCTGTTACTATGGATTGGTCACGGGAGTGGCCACGTCGGGAACCTATTCGCTGGCGCGGAAGGTCGGGGATTTGTTCTGAGGTTTTACGCCCTCGCGCGTTCCGCAGCAAAGCCCCCGGACGCGCGGAGCCCGAAAGGTGCCGGATGATTGACCTGTTTCCTGTGCTTGGCCCGCTGTTGCGCAGCCTTGACCCCGAAGTGGCCCATACCCTGACGCTGCGTCTGCTTGAAGCCGGGCTGGTGCCACGTCTCTGTGAGCGTGAGGATCCACGGCTTCGGCAGCGGCTCTGGGGGCTCGATTTCCTCAATCCGGTTGGTCTTGCCGCCGGTTTCGACAAAAACGCCGAAGCGGTCGGGGCGTTACTCGGTCTCGGCTTCGGCTTTGTCGAAGCCGGCACCGTCACGCCTCGTCCCCAGCCTGGCAACCCACGCCCTCGCTGTTTCCGTCTGCCCGAACAGCAGGCCATGATCAACCGCTTTGGCTTTAACAATGACGGGTTGGATGTGGTGGCGCGTCGCTTGGCCACCCGGCGGCGGCGGCATCGACCGGGTATTGTTGGTGCCAATATTGGCCGCAACAAGGATAGCACCGACGCCGTGGCCGATTATGTGGCTGGCGTGTATGCCCTGGCGGCGCTGGCCGATTATCTGGTGATCAACGTCTCGTCGCCCAATACGCCGGGCTTGCGGGCTCTTCAGGACCGGGAGCCGTTGGCGGAACTGTTGGCGGCGGTGCTGGCAGCGCGGGCCGAACTGTGCCTGAAACGGACGCCCGCCCTTTTGCTCAAGATCGCCCCGGATCTGACCACCGACGATTTGACGGCGGTCGCCGAGGTCAGTCTGGAAGCCGGGATCGATGGTTTGATCATCTCCAACACCACCATCTCTCGCCCTGGCCTTGATGGCGTGGCCACCGCCGGGGAAACCGGCGGTTTGTCCGGTCGCCCGCTCTTCGAGCCGTCGACCCGCACCCTGGCGGACCTTTATCGACTGACGGGTGGGCGGCTGCCGCTGATCGGTGTTGGCGGCATCGCCAGTGCCGAGGACGCCTACGCCAAGATCCGTGCCGGGGCCTCGCTGGTCCAGATGTACACGGCCTTGATTTACCAGGGGCCGCGTTTGATCCGGGACATCCGGCGTGGGGTGCTGGAGCTGTTGGAAAAAGACGGCTTCGCCACTTTGACCGAAGCGGTGGGAGCCGATCACCGTCAATAGAGACCCCCACCAGGGCCGTCGAGATGCTAGCGGTTACGGGAAACTGCCGCTACCATTGGGTCCTTGGACGAAACGAGAGGAATCGATGGCCGATACCACCAGACGGGTGACCGAGGAAGAGGCCCTGCTGTTGCACGCCAGCGGCCGGCCAGGCAAGCTGGAGATCACGCCCACCAAGCCGCTGACCACGCAGCGCGACCTGTCACTGGCTTATTCGCCTGGGGTCGCTGCGCCGTGCCTACGCATCGCTGCCGACCCCAACACGGTCTACGACTACACCGCCAAAGGCAATATCGTTGCCATTATCTCCAACGGCACGGCGGTGCTTGGCCTGGGTGACCTGGGCGCACTGGCTTCAAAGCCGGTGATGGAAGGCAAGGCGGTGCTGTTCAAACGCTTTGCCGACGTGGATGGGATCGATCTGGAGGTCGATACCCGCGACGTGGAAGAGTTCATCAACTGCGTCCGCTTCCTCGGGCCGTCGTTCGGCGGCATCAATCTGGAGGACATCAAAGCCCCGGAATGCTTCATCATCGAGCAGCGTTTGCGCGAGATCATGGATATTCCGGTGTTTCATGACGACCAGCACGGGACCGCGATCATCGCGGCAGCGGCGCTGATCAATGCCGTGCATATCACGGGGCGAAATCTGAAAGACATTCGGATGGTGGTCAACGGCGCCGGTGCCGCCGCCATCGCCTGTGTCGAGTTGTTTAAGACCATGGGCGTGCCCCACGACCATGTGATTTTGTGCGATACCAAGGGGGTGATCTACCAGGGCCGCACGGAGGGCATGAATCAGTGGAAGTCTGGCCACGCGGTTCCCACCGAGGCCCGCACTTTGGCTGAAGCCACGGTTGGGGCCGATGTTCTGGTGGGGCTCTCGGCCAAGGGGGCGGTGACCCCGGCCATGGTGGCCTCCATGGCCGCTAGGCCGATCATCTTCGCTTTGGCCAACCCCGACCCCGAGATCACGCCAGAAGACGTCAAGGCGGTGCGCGCGGATGCCATCGTGGCCACCGGGCGTTCCGACTATCCCAATCAGGTCAACAACGTCTTGGGCTTTCCCTATATCTTTCGGGGTGCTCTCGATGTTCGGGCGTCAACCATCAACGACGCCATGAAGATCGCGGCAGCCCGCGCCATCGCCGAACTCGCCCGCCAGGATGTCCCCGACGAAGTGGACGCGGCCTATGCCGGTCGGCATCTGCGGTATGGCCCGGAATACATCATCCCGGTTCCCTTTGACCCGCGCTTGATCGTCAATATTCCAGTTGCCGTGGCCCAGGCGGCGATGGATAGCGGCGTGGCTCGGATGCCGATTATCGATTTGGCGGGCTACCGCCAAAGATTGCGGACCCGGCTTGACCCCACGGCGGATGCACTCCAGCTCATCTTCGAAAAGGTTAAGTCCAATCCGCGCCGGGTGGTGTTTGCCGAGGGCGAAGAGGACCGCACGATTCGGGCCGCCATCGCCTTCCGGGCTGCGGGCTACGGAACCCCGGTGCTGATTGGTCGGGAAGAGGTCATTGCCGAACAGATCAAGTCTCTGGGCTTGGCGGGGGCCAATGACCTGGAGATTCACAACGCCCGGCGCTCCAGCCACACCCGCCGCTACACCGAGCATCTTTACAAGCGGTTGCAGCGTCAAGGGTTGCTCTATCGCGACTGCCAGCGGATGGTGAACCAAGACCGCAATGTCTTTGGCGCGTTGATGGTTTCGTTGGGCGATGCCGACGCCATGGTCACGGGCTTAACCCGTAATTTCCGGGTTTCGTACAGCGAAATCGCCCGCGTCATCGACCCTCGCCCTGGCGAGCGGGTGTTCGGCTTGGCGGTGCTGGTGGCACGGGGGCGCACCGTGCTGATTGCCGACACCACCATCAACGAACTGCCCGACAGTCATCAATTGGCCGAGATCGCCATCCAGTCAGCCGCCAAGGCCCGCCAGATGGGGCATGAGCCACGGGTGGCGATGCTGTCCTTCTCCAATTTTGGCCAACATCCTCATGGTCGGGCGGCGCACGTCCGGGCGGCGGTGGAGATTCTCGACCGTACTCGCGTCGATTTCGAATATGACGGCGAAATGGCCGCCGACGTCGCTCTCGATTATGATCTGATGAAACGGCTGTTTCCGTTTTGTCGTCTCTCTGGTCCGGCCAATGTTCTGATCATGCCGGCGTTACATGCCGCCAATATCAGCTACAAGCTGATGGCCAAGCTGGGCGGTGGTACGGTGGTGGGACCGTTATTGATCGGACTTGAACGGCCCGTTCAAATCGTCTCCATGGGCTCTACTGTTTCCGATCTGGTGACGGCGGCGGCGATGGCAGCTCATGATTCGCTACAATGGTAGGTGAACATTCCCGCCGAACAGGGTGTTGGGCGGTGGTGTTTGCGGGGTTTGGGTGTGGGTTGTGAAGAACTCATGAAGGCCGTCTAAAAGACTTTGCCCACAATCGCTTTGGTGTAGACTCGGGAGCGTGCTCATGTCAGCCGTACCCGAGTCAGCCAATCGTTGTGTAAATCGATGAGAACACCCGTAATTCCTTCCGAGCGACTGGTTTTCCCGATCTTGCTCATGGCCGCGCCGTTGCTGGTCGCAGTGGTGTCGTTGGTGTTCGGAGGAACTGTTGCCGTTTGGGCTGTTGTTACGGCGGTGGTCTTGCCGCCGTTGGGATCGGCTTGGATTATCCTGATCTATCATCGGGAAGCACGGGCGGTTTCGGATTATCTGCGCCAACTGACCGAGTCTCCGGGCTCGGCGGTAGACCCCGGCCCCGATGAAGGGGATGGCATCGCGCACGACCTGATCACGCGGATTGCCCGCCTGGACCGGGTCCACGCCAACCGCATTCATCAGTTTGCGACTCGAGTCGAGACCAACGAAGCGATTCTCGAGGCCCTGCCGGACCCGTTGATCCTGGTGGGCGGCGAGCGGCGGGTTCGTCATGCCAATCAGGCCGCCCGGAGCCTGTTTGGCGCCCGGATGCTGGATGTCGATCTGACCCTCAGTCTGCGCCACCCCGAGGTGGTCGGAGCTGTGGACGCTGTGTTGGGCGGCGGTGCGTCCCGTGCCGTGGAATTTCCACTACCGGGCCCGGTGGAATGCATTTATCAGGCGCGCATCAAGCCTTTTTTGCATCGGCCAACCGGGGCTGGGATTGGAACAGGGGCTGGAATCGCAAACAGCCCCCACGACGACCATGACAGCGTGTCGGCGCCGCCGATGGTTCTGTTATCGTTGCACGATATCACAACCATCAAGCGGTCGGAACAGTCACGGGCCGATTTTGTCGCCAATGCCAGTCACGAATTGCGCACCCCCTTGGCCACTCTGATTGGTTTTATCGAGACCCTGCGAGGTCCGGCCCGCGACGATCAACCCGCACGGGAACGCTTTCTCGGTATTATGCATGACCAGTCAACCCGGATGGCCCGATTGGTGGATGATCTGCTGTCCCTGTCGCGGATCGAGCTGGACGAGCACACCCGGCCAACGGGTCGGGTCGACGTGGTGCGATCCGTTGGCGCGGCGATCGCGGCTTTTGAACTGAAGGCGGCTGCCCGACGGGTGCGGCTACGGGTTGTGGCCGCCGATGATTTGCCCATGGTGGCCGGAGATGCAGACCAGTTATCCCAAGTCATGCATAACCTGATTAGCAACGCCATCAAATATACTTGTGAACAAACCGAGGTCACGGTTAGCATTATTCTGACCGATGCGACAGCAGTGGGCGGTACGATGCCACCGCCCCTGGCCGTTGCCGGTCCTCTTGGCAGTCGGCGCGCGGTTCGACCGGCTCCGCAGATGATCTCGGTGGCTATCGCCGATCAGGGCGAAGGTATTGCCCGCACTCACTTGCCGCGCCTGACCGAACGCTTTTACCGGGTCGATCCCGCGCGGTCTCGAGCCTTGGGTGGGACCGGCTTAGGCTTGGCCATCGTCAAGCACATCCTCAACCGCCACCGAGGGCGCTTGACCATTGAAAGCGAAGTTGGACGCGGGACAACCTTCACGGTGTGGTTGCCGGTGGCGCCATAGACGGCGAAGTCCGAAGGCGCGCGAGACGCCCGCCAACCGGATCGGTGCCGGCTCTAGTGCCTATGGAGTTCGTCTTCCGATCTCACCGAAAAGGCAAAGCTCTTGTCACGGAACAATCGGAGGCAGGCCGTTACCACAGAGGAGTCATAAAGCCGGCCCTGATTTTCTTGAATTTCCGCCAGTGCCACCTCGATTCCCAGCGCAGGACGGTAGGGGCGATGCGAGGCCATGGCCTCCACCACGTCGGCCACAGCAATGATTCGGGCGTGCAGCAGGATTTCGTCGCCCACCAACCCTTTGGGATATCCCGAGCCATCCAACCGTTCGTGATGCTGGGAGACGATGAGGGCGATTGGCCAGGGGAAATCGACCGCCTTGAGAATCTCGAAGCCAGCGGTGGCGTGGATTTTGATCAGTTCATACTCAATTGGCGACAATCGCCCCGGTTTGGCAAGAATTTCAGCAGGAATACGAATTTTTCCCAAGTCGTGAACGATGCTGGCCAGATACAGGCCGTGAACCTCGTTTTCTGGCATCCCCATTTCTCGGGCGATGGCCTCCGCTAGGTGGGCCACCCGTTGCTGGTGGCCGGCGGTGTAGGGATCTCGCATTTCCACGGTTCCGGCAATGGCCTGGATCGTTGCTTCCATGCTGGCTTCCAGGCGTTGCAAGGTGCGATCGTGGTTGGCTCGGGTGCGGAGAGCCGACAGGCCATAGCCAAGATCTTCCCCCAATTCAGCCAGCAGGCGAACTTCTTCGTCGTCGAAAGCGTTAGGCTCGGCACTGTGGATGCTGAGAAGGCCGAAGACCCCGCCCCCCGCCGCCAGAGGCAGGATCAGGGCCGAGGCGTACCCAAGGGCCGCCGCTTCAGCGCGCCAGAGCGTGAAATCGGGGTCGGCTGCCGCATTCTGAACCACCCGCAGCGTACCACTTCGCACCACGCTGTCCAGCGGCGTTGGGGTAAAATCCCCTTCGCCCCAGGGGTTGATGGCCCCTTGGGCTTCTATCACCGGATCCCCCAGATGTGCCGCCGAACGAAGTCTTTGCTGGGTTTCGTCAACCATCCCGATCCAGGCCAACCGATAGCCACCGATTTCAACAATAACTCTGCACATCTCTGCCAGTAATTGGCCTTCATCGGTGGCGTGAACCAATACGCCATTGCAGTTTGTCAGGGTTTTGAGAGCGCGATTGGTACGGCGCAAGGCATTTTCAGCCAAGGTCCGTTGGGTGATGTCGTGGCCAATGCCTTCCACCGCCAGCACGGCGCCCTGGGGGTCGAGGATCGGACATTCGGAAATCTCAAAGCGATGAATCTCGCCGTTTCGGTGTCGAATCTCGATGGGGTAAGCCGGTGGCCGTTCTCCGCTGCACACGAGGCGGCGGTGGTTTCGGGCTTGCTCATTGAGAGGGGCAGAGGTCAGATAGTCGTGATAATGGGCCGAAAATTCGTCAGGGGTATAGCCGAGCACGGTATTGATCGATTGACTGACATAAACCACTTGGCCATCAGGATCGAGTGAATAGAAGAAATAATCATCGTGAAGAGTTTCGACCAAGCTGCGATATCGTCGTTCACTGGCACGCAATTGCTCGGTTCTATGGGTTAGTTGTCGCTCCAGATTTCTTTCCATGGCACGGAGCGCGAGATGCGTTTGGACGCGTGCCAACACCTCTTCCGGTTCAAAGGGCTTAGAGATAAAGTCAACGCCGCCGGATGTGAACGTCTTTATCTTGATTTCGGTATCGCTTGCGGCGCTGATGAACACGATCGGGATGGCCGCTAGGGCCGGGTCGGCCTTGAATCGTCGGCAGACCTCGTAACCATCCATCTCGGGCATTCGGACATCAAGAAGAACGAGATCGGGCGTCTCTCGGCTTGCCACCTGCAAGGCCCGCTTGCCACTTAGGGCCGTGACCACCGAATGACCGTGCTCGCGCAGGACACGGGTGAGCACCGCCAGATTTTCGGGAGTGTCGTCGACCACCAATATGCGTGCCGGCATCTCCCGCAGTTCGGTGTTCTCAAGCATCATCCGTAAGTCCTAGCCTCCGGCCTCGTCCCAGCGGTCTGCGAGTTTGCGGTTCCCGCCGCCTTAACGCAGAAAAAGACCGATGTAGGGATATTCTCGCATAACAACGCCGATAAAAGTACGGCTTTTAAAATGGTAATCCCGCGCGGGGATCTCCAGTACAGCTCTTTTTATGATCTTACGCCAGAGGGTGGAAACCAAACAGTGACGGTTGTTCCCACGCCGATTTTGCTGGTGATTTGCACCTTGCCTCCGTGCAGGCTGACCAAGGACTCGACCAGAAACAACCCGAGACCGATGCCATCAGCGATCCGAGCATAGCGGGTATCGCCTTGCTCGAAGGGTTTGCGAATCCGCGCGATCTGGCATTCCGAAATACCAATGCCGGTATCTGCAACCACGAGTTCTATACCTTGCTCGGCTCCGGTTTTGGCGCTGACCGAAATGGTCCCTCCGGTTGGTGTAAAGGTAATGGCATTCGAAATTAAATTCCCAAGAATTTGATAAACCGCATGTCGATCGGCCCGTAACAAGGGCAGGTTGCGCGGGATAGAGAGAACAATGCGGACGCTGCGACGGCTGACATGGTTCCGAATCTCTCGAAGGGCATGAGCGATGGTGTAACGGACATCCAGCGATGACGGTTCGATGGTCATCAGGCCGGACTCGATTTTAGCGCAATCAAGGACTCGGTTGATGATGTAGAGAAGGTGGTAGCCGCTGGTGACGATGTCACGGGCATAGTCCGTGGCCACGGTTCTGAAATCCGAGCCCGGTTCTCTTCCCGGTTCCAGGGTTGTAATCATTTCCCCAAAGCCAATGATCGAAGACAGTGGAGTGCGCAGTTCATGGCTCATGGTCGCCAGGAAAACGGTGCGCGCACGGGCGGCCGCTTCGGCATCGTCTCGAGCTTGGCGGAGGGCGTCTTCCATCCGCCGACGGTCGGTGATATCGCGGCCCGTAGCCTGAATCTCCACCAGCGTATCGGTCGTGTCCCAGATGTGGCGACTTTCCCAGGCGTACCAGCGTTCGCCAGTTGTCGCCGTGACCACCCGGTTTTCAATCGCGATCGGCAGGTTTCCGCTGTTGACGGCAGCCAGCATGGTGGCCGTTGGGTCGGCATCTTGAGGGCTAACGATGTCCCGCCAAGCGGTGCCGAGCAAGGCGCCCCGCTCGCGTCCGATCACGCGGCACGTGGTGTCGTTGACGAAAGTAAAGCGTCCGGCGGTGTCAACACGGATCACCATGTCAGCCTGGGTGTCAACCAGGGCCCGGTATCGTCGTTCGCCACGCGCCAGAGCCGCCGCCGCCTCTTGGCGCTGACGGTGATTGCGGTAGGCTTCGATGATCTGGCTACAGGCCAAAACCACGGGTTGGATCATGGCCGCGATGTTTTGATCATATCCCCCCGGACGGTTGGCCAAACCGATGGCTCCGACCATGGTTCCGCCTCGGTGGAGGGGCAGCCACAGGAAGCTATCCAGCTCTGGATGATCCGCTGGGGTGCGAAGAGCGCCGGTTCGGAGGGCTTGGCGGTCGAGAATGACCGGCTCTTCCAGGGTTGCCGCCGTCAGAGAGAGGCTTTGACAGACACCGATGGTTGGCTCGAACAGAGAGCCGTCATGAGGCTTGTTTGGCCCCTCGACTCCATGAGCCCCAAGCCCCACCATGGCCAGCACCCGCTGACGGTGAGAGCCGTTCTGGGCATCTCCCAGTTCAACCAAGAAGCCGCTTCGACTGCCAGTCAGCCGGATGACGTCATCCAAGACCGCTTCAAATAAACTGGCAGCGTCGGTTTCTCCGATGAAGCGCGACTGGAGCCGCGTGATGCAGTCTAACAACTCTTGACTGTGTTGGAGCGCCCGAGTATTACTTTCGTTAAAAAGAAGAAGCTCTTCAATGCGGCACTGCCGCTTGCTCAACTGAAATTCTTCATTTAATTCCCGGCGGAGTAGAACAAAATGTCCAAGTATTAAGCAACTGACCAGAAGTGTAATGATAATTCCGAACAAGCGGTTGATAACCGCCATTTTTTCTTTCTTCAGCAGCAGTAAAGACCAGCCCTGATCGCCGATCGCTTTGCGACCAACCAACATGCGGACGCCATCAATAACCAGTGTTTCGCCATCGAAGACTTCTCGTGTCAGGGGCGACGTATTTTGCAGAGGATCGAACTGTCGGGACGAGACCGCCTGGTCAGCGATTTCGGGCGCGACCGGCCACAGCGGGCGAAGTTGCTGCTCGGGCCGCCCCGCGAGTAGCACCAATCCTTGAGGATTGATCAGATAGGCGTCAGCGGCGCGGGTCAGGCCTAACCGATCCGCGTTCAGCGGCACTTTGACCACGGCGACTCCGATCACCGGGCCGTCGTGGCCAGCATGGACCGGGTTGCTGGCGAAATAGCCGGCTTGGTGGGTGGTGGCGCCAAATGCCAGATAGTGGCTGGGATGATCGGCTAGGGCCTCTTGGAAATAAGGGCGAAAGGCGTAATTCTGTCCGACGAGGTTGGACGGATCATTCCGGTTGGAGGCCGCGAGCACCGTGCCATCGCGATTCAGAAAATAGGCGAGGTCGCCGACCGTGGCGCGGTGAAAACGGTCGACAATCTGGTTCGCGGCCTCTTTGTCGTCGGGACGATTGCCCGGCCAACCGCTGTCGGCCATGGCAAAGGCGGCGCCTTCGGCTTCGCGGAAGTCATCGGACAAGCCATTAGCCATCAGGGCCAAATCAGCCGACATGGCTTCTCGCATATCGGCGTCGTAGAGCCGCCCCATCCAGTCGGTGAATAGGCTGCCCGCCGTCACCACCACGACCAAGCTGGCCGAGGTTAGCCAAAAATGCCAGCGTGAACGCCGCATGAGGCCGTTCAATTCGGTGCGCTCTAGGTCGTAGGCCCACAAAGCCGTGGCGATAAATACGGCGCAGGCGCCCCGGAACAGTTGGATGGGAAGGCCCGTGGTGGCCAGGAATGACTGCTGGTTGATGAGGTGGGCGAGCGGAAAGGCCGAGGTCGGGCCGACCACACCCGCCGTCAGGCCGTAAGCCAGAAAGCCCATGGCCGTAGCCAGTAACCATGGCTGTTCGGCGCGGCCTGCCGAGCGCGCCCGCTGGATTAAGGTGCCCATGGCCAGCAGACAGGCGGGCAGTGCCAGGAAAAGGCGGCAAAGGCCGTTAGCGGTGGCCGAGTTATTGGCAACAACGGTCAATCCCACCGCCAAGACGACGGGAACGACCACCCAACGGGGCAGAACCCATAAGCCAAGCCGTTCGGCCCCGAGTCGGCCAAACTCGAATAAGGCCACATAGGACAGTGTCATTAACGCAAGACGTGCGAGCACGAATGCGGATGAATCGCCTATTTCAAGAGCCAATAAATCAAGCCACTCGTGAAAGCCGTGGCTGACGCCGAAGAGGCCCAACAGTCGCCATGGCACCAATTCGGGAACGCCCTGACGCATCGAGAGGCACACGGCACCGACGTAGAGAAAGGCCAAACCGTAAATGAAAAAAATGTAATCGACCGGCATCGCCTGTCCTGTCGCCATCCGGCATTCCTAGAAACCCGGAGAGAAGAAAGTGTCTAAAGCCATTTGTGACAAACGGAACTATCGGAAAGGCGCCCTGTTTCGCAACAGTTGACAAGAGGCGCGGCGTTTTGCCGCCCTTATCTGTTCAGGGAGTCGCATATTCATACTTTGTTAAGGAAGATTTCAGGTCGCTGTCGCGGCCCAATATCGGCAGTGCGTCATGATCAAGGCTTGCCGGCACGCCGGCCACTGTCGCATCCCCGACAGGCTTGTCGCGGGTCGGACAGCCGGGAGATCAAGGGATGAGCCGGATGAGGCCGGTTCATCAAGGTTGAAGCCTTTGGCACCGGCTTTGCATTGCCTTGGACCAACCTGAAGGGCTTGACCCCATCGGGGCGGTGTGAACCCAAGGATCAGGAGCGGCGGCAATGACTCGGCACATTATCCCCTTGGACACCGTCACGACCAGGATCTCGGCGCCGATCAGCGCCAATCCCACCCTTAACCCCGTTCTCCCTCCCAATGCCCGTGGCGGATGTGCGGCCAAGTCTTGCGGGTCTTCGTCCGGCAGCTCTGGGGCTTCTGACTTGCCGCCCGAGGTGTGGGATAAGGTCAAAAATCATCCCTGCTACAGTGAGCAGGCTCATCATTACTTTGCCCGGATGCATGTCGCGGTGGCTCCGGCCTGCAACATTCAATGTAATTACTGTAACCGGAAATATGACTGTGCCAATGAAAGCCGGCCCGGCGTCACCAGCGAACGGCTGACTCCAGAACAGGCGGTGCGTAAGGTCGCGGCGGTGGCGGCGCGGATGCCTCAGCTTTCGGTGGTGGGGATCGCCGGTCCAGGAGATGCTCTGGCCGACTGGCGTCACACGTTCGAAACCTTTGATCAGATTTCCCGGCAGTTTCCCGATATCAAACTGTGCTTATCCACCAACGGGTTGGCTTTGCCTGATCATGTGGAGCGCATTCGGGATTTAAAGGTCGACCATGTCACCGTCACCATCAATATGGTCGATCCGGCGATTGGAGAAGACATTTATGCGTGGATTTTCTTTGATCATCGACGCCACACGGGCCGCGAAGCCGCGCGCATTCTGCATGAGCGGCAGATCGAGGGGCTTCGTCGGCTGGTTGAAGCCGGGATTTTGGTTAAGGTCAATTCGGTCCTGATTCCAGGGATCAACGATACCCATCTGGCCACAGTCAATGAGACTGTGCGCGGTTACGGTGCGTTTTTGCATAATATCATGCCGTTGATCTCGGACCCGGCCCATGGCACGCGTTTTGGCCTGGATGGTCGACGGGGGCCGACTCCGGCAGAGTTGAAGCAGGTTCAGGACCAGTTGGGTGGCGGTGCCCGCCTGATGAAGCATTGCCGCCAATGTCGCGCCGACGCGGTGGGGCTGTTGGGCCAGGATCTCAGTCAGGATTTCACGATGGAGCGCGTGGGCGAGGTGACGGTCGAAGACCGGCCCGACGAGCGGCGCCAGTATCGGGAGTGGGTCGAGCGCGAGCGCCAGGATCGCCAGCAGGCCGCCCAATCCGCCCAAGCCGTTGGGCGTGGTCTCAACACCGCCGTCGCGCCGCCATTGCTGGTCGCGACATGCAGCCGGGGCGGCGGGCGGATCAACCAGCATTTCGGTCATGCCCGCGAATTTCAGCTTTATGAAGTCGATGGCTCGGGCATTCGTTTTATCGGGCATCGCCGGGCTGATCATTACTGCCAAGGCGGCTATGGCGAAGAGGATAAATTAGAAGCGGTGATCAAGGCTCTGGAAGGCGTGCCGGTTTTGTTGGCGGCTAAGATTGGCGTCTGTCCCAGCGATCGGCTAAAGGAAGCTGGCATTAACGTCGTCACCGATCACGCTTACGATTATATCGAAACAGGGGTCGCCGCCGTATATCGAGCGCACTTAGCCGCCTTAGCCGCCGTCGAGGATGTGGCGGTGGCGCGGGCGTCGTAACCGACTTGCGTTGAACGCTGGTACCAAGGGCTTGACCCCTAACCCGAGAGTGAACGAATCATCTCCCGATCGGGGGCTCTTTTGTGGACCCCTTGCCCATCACCCCAAGCCAAACCAAACGGAGGAGACTCATGGCTTATAAAATCAATGCTGCTAACTGCACCGGCTGCGGAGCCTGCGAGTCGGATTGCCCCAGCAAGGCCATTCGTATGAAGGGCGATGTCTACGCCATTAATCCAGACAAATGCACCGAATGCGCCGGTAAGTTCGATTCTCCCCAATGCGTTGCGGCTTGTCCGGCGGATTGTATTTCGCGGGCGTGATCTGTAGGTCGCAAGGTTTGTTACAGGGCCCTGTTCTTGTGTCTGCACCCCGCAAGGCGGTGCAGCCTCCTTGGCCTTGAGATGTCAACCATCGAGCCTTGGTACGGCTTCATCAAGGCTACCCCTGAGACGCCGAGCGTGTCCGCGCCCTTGGCCTCGCGCGGAGAGGCGCGCGGGGCGGGGCCCACGAGAGACAGAGACCCTTGGAAACCGGGAGGGCGTTTTGTCATGGACGAGTGCGATGGGCCAGATTGGATTGTTGAGCCGACGCCGTGTTGCGCCTGTTCGCTCCGGTCGGACTCATCGGCTCGGGCGGGAGTGGTCCGACGGTTGCCGGCCTGCCTGCTGCCGGCGGCCATGACCGATCCCGATCCCGAAGTGCGCTGCGAAGTGGCGAGGCTGATCGCTGAAGAGTGGTTGACCGCGATGGTCTGGGATCGTGATGCCGGGGTTCGCCTGATTGTGGCCGGTCGACTGCGGCCAGAACAGCTTACGGTTTTGGCGGGCGATTGTGATCCTCGGGTTCGGGCCGCTGTTGCGGGACGGGCGGTGCCGTCGGCTTTGCTGCGGCTGGTTGAGGACGACGCCGAAGAGGTTCAGCGGGTGGCGCGGCTGCGTTTGGGGATGTGGCATCATCCGGGACGCCCGTTCGCCATTTCGGCGGTGCGTGGCAAACGTCATCTGATGTGATGGGAGAAAACCGTCATGGTCGATCAATCGCCGTCCACCCTATCCACACCGAACCAGATCATTCCCCTGGCCGATGCCCTTGAGGCCATCGAAATTTATCGGCCCCCGGCTTTGGCTGTGGGGACCAAGGTTCGGGCCAAGGTGGCGATTCGGAACGACGGAACTTATCCTGGAGAGCGGATGGGCGAGATTCTGCTGGAGCGGGGCGAAATCGGCTACGTCAACCGCGTCGGCACATTTTTGCAGCGATATTATATCTATAGTGTTGATTTTTTTCGCCTTGGTCGCGTGGTTGGTATGCGCCTCCAGGAGCTGGAAGTGGTCGCCGACCCATTTGGTGCCGTTGTTCAACCTGAAGAGGCTCGTTCATGAAGGTCATGGTCAATCGCAAAGGCGACGTGTTTCAAATTTACGTG
This sequence comes from uncultured Rhodospirillales bacterium, assembly GCA_903920145.1. Taxonomy (GTDB): domain Bacteria; phylum Pseudomonadota; class Alphaproteobacteria; order Azospirillales; family Azospirillaceae; genus BOG-933. The sequence goes on along the minus strand of CAIXKV010000040.1, from coordinate 33,961 downwards.
GCAAAAAAAGACCTCGAGGAACCGATTGTCGAATCCGAAAAGCCCGGTTTGTGGGGTGGTTGGGTGCAGTTGGGGAATGGATGGCGCTTAGAGCTGCCGGACCTGCCCGTTGATACCCGTCTGCCCATTACCGTTGAGGCTCGCAAGCTGGCTGATGCGTGAGAGTCGGGGGGGCGTAGGACTTTGCCTGTGGGCAGAGCCCGCGAAAACCCCCGAGATCCCGTCATGTGTTGGGAGCCACGCAGGGGATATGAAAAACGAACCGTGCTCCTTGGCCAGGGAGGCTTGTGACTGAAATGGTTCCATGCCAGTTCTGGATAATGCCGTAGACCACCGAGAGGCCTAGCCCGGTGCCTTGGCCGAGAGGCTTCGTGGTGAAAAAGGGGTCAAAGACGTGGGCTAAGGTGGTTTCGTCCATGCCGGGGCCGTTGTCAGTGACCGTGACTCGGCAGACTCGTCCAGGGGCCATGCCCAAGAAAAGAGCCTGTTGGGGTTCGAGGTTGTCGGCTTCGAACTCGATGGTGATGGTGCCCCGTTCGCCCATGGCTTGGGCGGCATTGTTTAAAAGATTGGTTAGCACCTGGGTCAGTTCGACTTCGCTAATTCGGGCGTGCCCCAAGGCGGAATCAAGCCCCCTCACCACGATGGCAACGGTGACGGGCAGCAATCCGCGCACGAATTCCAGGGATTCGATCAATGCCGGTTGCAGGGCGGTTGCGCTGGCGGGAGCCGTCTCGCCGCGCGAAAAGCGGAGAATCCCCCGGACGATATCCCGCGCTTTTTCTGCACTGGCCACGACCCGGTTCATACGCCGCATCGTGCTCGGATCATCGGTCCCGGACAGCACCAGATCGCTATAAGTCAGGATGGGCTGAAGCAGATTGTTAATCTCATGAGCAACGCCGCCCGCTAGTTGTCCTAGCGCCTGGAGCTTTTGCCGGCGCTGATCTTCCATCCGTTGTTGCCGTTTTTCGGTGATATCATTGTGAACGCCGATCAGAGCGACGATTTGCCCATCCTGGGACAGCGGCGTCATGCGTAATTCACACCAAAACGGCACTCCATCCTTGCGGTACTGAAGGACTTCGGCATCCACCGGCTCGTTCATGCACAAGGTGGCAGCCACCCGCCGCACCGCTTCCGAGTCGGTCTCGGGGCCGTTCAGAAAATTTAAGCTGTTGCCAACCACTTCCTGTAAGAAATAGCCGGTAATTCCCAAAAAAGCCGAATTCACATAAATCAATGGCATACTTGGCTTGGTGGCGTCGCTGATGGAGATGCCGATCGGACATGATTCGATGGCAGCCACAAAGAGTTCGTTGGAGACGGTGCCGTCTCCCCAGCTCATCATATCCCGCTCGGCCTGATCGCTTGGAGGGTCCATCAGGTTTTCGCGCATTAAGACCTCGTCTCTTGTTTCATTCGGGCTGTCCTTGGGGACTATAATACCGGCCAGCCATGGCCATGATAGCGTGCCGGTACCGGGCCGCGACCGCAGGCTTGTGCGCTCATGCGCCTAAAGCCAAGGGCGCAGAGGCGCCCGCCCGGCGCTCGGGCGCGATGGTATAACGAATATGGCCAGGACGACAAATTCCCATCACACTAGAACTGTTGCCAAAGCTTCGGCTGCGGGCTATTTAAGCGGTGTCGTCAACCCCTCACGCGGGCTTGCGGACCTTTGCCACGGCGTGGCGAATGGCCGCTCCGGTGTCCTTGACGTTCATCGCAAAGGCGGGTTCGACATCTGTCGGATTCGGTTGCGGGAAGAACGGGACAGGCTCGCGGCGGTGCAACCGGAAAGAGATATTTATTATGACAATGCCAACCTTTACCATGCGCCGCCTGCTCGAAGCAGGCGTCCACTTTGGCCACCACACCCGTCGCCGCAATCCAAAGATGCAGCCGTATCTGTTCGGCGTGCGCAACGGTGTTCATATCATCGATCTTGAGCAGTCGGTTCCGCTGCTTCATCGCGCTATGGTCGCGGTTCGCGACGTGGTGGCTGGCGGTGGCCGGGTGCTGTTCGTTGGGACCAAGCGTCAGGCGCAGGAGCGGGTGGCCGACTCTGCGACCCGGTGCGGTCAGTACTTCGTCAACCATCGTTGGTTGGGCGGCATGCTGACCAACTGGAAGACGATCTCTCAGTCGATCCGCCGCTTGCGCGAGATGGAAGAGCGGTTGGCCGAAGCCAATATCGGCTTGACCAAGAAAGAAACTCTTCAGTTGACGCGTGAGCGCGACAAGTTGGAACGGGCTCTGGGCGGCATCAAGGAAATGGGCGGTTTGCCCGACATTCTGTTCATCATCGATACCAACAAAGAATCCATTGCGGTCAAGGAGGCCAATAAGCTTGGCATTCCAGTGGTGGCCGTGATCGACAGCAATTCCGATCCCGATGGCATCGCCTTTCCGATTCCGGGCAATGACGACGCCTTGCGGGCGATCGAGCTGTACTGCGAGTTGATTTCTGGGGCGGTCCTCGACGGTCTTCAGGCCGAAATGGTCGCGGCTGGAATCGATGTCGGTGCCCGTGAGGCCGTTCCGGAAGAGACCGCAGTGGTTGAGGAGGGGGCGGCCGCTCAGGCCTGATCCGCGCGCCGGTTTGGTTTGGAAGATGGGGGGGCTGCGATGCGCCCCCATTTCCGTATGAGGCCGGCGGTCTGACTTGCAATTGGAATTCGTCAAGGGAAGAGATCACGATGGCTGAAATCACTGCCTCCCGCGTCAAGGAGCTGCGCGAAAAGACCGGCGCCGGCATGATGGACTGCAAAAAGGCGCTGACCGAGACCGCCGGCGACCTTGAAGCCGCAATCGATTGGTTGCGCAAGAAGGGGTTGGCTGCCGCCGCGCGCAAGGCCGGGCGGGTGGCTGCCGAAGGTTTGGTGGCGGTGGCCACCGATGGTGCGGTTGGTGCCGTGATTGAACTGAACGCCGAGACCGATTTCGTCGCGCGTAACGACAAGTTCCAGGCGGCGGCGAACACGCTGGCCGGGCTGGCCCTGACCGGCGACGGCGATGTCGAGGCTTTGCGCAAGGCTACCTATCCGGGCACCGATCATGATGTGTCCGTCGAAATCACCAGCCTGATCGCCACCATTGGCGAGAACATGAATCTCCGGCGGGCGGCTCGTTTGTCGGTTCCGGCGGGTGTGGTGGTCAGCTACACGCATAACGCGCTGGCACCCAATCTGGGGACCATCGGCGTTCTGGTGGCCCTCGAGTCGACGGGCAGCCGCGAAAAGCTGGTGGAATTGGGTAAGCAGATTGCGATGCATGTGGCTGCGGCCCGGCCCGAAGCCTTGACCATCGCGGATGTTGATACCAGCAAGCTCGATCGCGAGCGGGCAATTTTGGCCGATCAAGCACGGGCCAGTGGCAAGCCTGAAGAGATCATCGCCAAGATGGTCGAAGGCCGGTTGCGCAAATATTACGAAGAAGTCGTGTTGCTGGAACAGGTTTACGTAATCGACAACGAGACCAAGATCAGCAAGGTCGTTGAACAAGCGGCCAAAACGGTTGGCGCGCCGGTGAAACTGACGGGCTTTGTCCGTTTTGTTTTGGGCGAAGGCATCGAAAAAGAAGCCACCGATTTCGCCAGCGAAGTTGCGGCGGTGGTTGGCGCCAAGCCGTCGACGGTCGGCTAAACAAGGAGGAACCGGCGATGGTGATCCGGATCACACGGGGCGACGAGTCCAGTCCGCGCTACCGGCGCGTCTTGCTGAAAATTTCGGGCGAGGCGCTGATGGGGCGGGGCGAGTACGGGCTCGAGTCCGAGACCGTGGCCCGGATCGCCGCCGAAGTTCGAACCGTTCGGGATATGGGCGTCGAGGTTTGCTTGGTGATTGGCGGCGGGAACATCTTTCGGGGTGTTTCGGGGGCTGCCAGCGGCATGGAACGGGCCTCAGCGGACTATATGGGCATGTTGGCCACCGTAATTAACGCGTTGGCCATGCAAAATGCCCTGGAACGGGAGGGAATCCAGACTCGGGTGCAGTCGGCGATTCCCATGGCCACCGTGTGCGAGCCCTATGTTCGTCGTCGGGCGGTTCGGCATATGGAAAAAGGGCGGGTGGTGATTTTCGCTGCCGGCACGGGTAACCCGTACTTCACCACCGATACGGCGGCGGCGCTCCGGGCCTCGGAAATGGGCTGTGAAGCCCTGCTGAAAGGAACTCATGTGGATGGCGTATACACCGCCGATCCCAAGCGCGTTCCGACCGCCGAGCGTTACGAGCAGTTGTCGTTTCAAGAGGTTTTGTCTCAGGATTTGCGGGTGATGGACGCTTCGGCGATTTCGCTGGCGCGCGATAACCGGATTCCCATACTGGTGTTCTCGATCGTTACGGCCGGAGCCTTTGCCGAAGTGATGGCGGGGCAGGGCCGATTCACCATCATCACGGACTCGTGATGTGATCAGGCAAGACAGGCAAGAGAGGTAAGGGCAAGGTGGCCGATCCGGACATTTCCGACGTGAGGCGTCGCATGGACGGCGCGCTTGAGTCGCTACGCAAGGAATTCGCTGGTCTGCGCACGGGGCGGGCCTCGGCGAGCCTGTTGGAGCCGATTACGGTGGATGCCTACGGCAACCACATGCCGCTCAATCAGGTTGGGACCATCGGCGTACCGGAGCCGCGCTTGATCGTGGTTCAGGTTTGGGATCGCTCGATGGTCAAGGCGGTGGAAAAGGCGATTCGCGAGGCCGGTCTGGGACTCAATCCTCAAACCGAAGGCCAAAGCATTCGCGTTCCGATCCCGGATCTCAGCCAGGATCGTCGCCAAGAGTTGTCCAAAGTTGCCCATAAATACGCCGAGCAGGCGCGCGTCGCGGTGCGTAATGTTCGGCGGGATGGCATGGATATGCTCAAGCGGCAGGAAAAGGCCGGAGACATTAGTCAAGACGAGCATAAAAACTGGGCTGATAAGATCCAGGGGCTAACCGACACTCACATCAAGAAAATTGATGACGTGCTGGCGAGCAAGGAAAAGGAAATCATGCAGGTCTGAGGTCATGTCGAGTTCGGGTGACACCAACACCAGGGATCGGGCGCCACCGGCTCATGTTGCCATCATTATGGATGGCAACGGTCGGTGGGCCAAGGCGCGCGGTTTGCCGCGAATTGCCGGTCACCGCAAGGGGGCCGAGGCGGTTCGGCGAACTGTGGAGGCCGCGCGCGCGCTGGGGGTGGGGTATGTTACCTTGTTTAGTTTCTCGTCAGAGAATTGGGCGCGGCCTCTCAGCGAGGTGACCGAGCTGATGTCGTTGCTGCGTTTCTATTTGCGCAGCGAAATCGCCGAGCTTCACAAATCAGGGGTACGGTTGCGGGTGGTTGGTGATCGCAGCCGCTTATCTCCCGATATTATCCAGCTTGTGGACAGCGGCGAAGCGACCACTGCCGACAATAAGGTTTTGACGTTGGTTCTGGCCCTGAGTTACGGATCTCGCCAGGAGCTTGTGGACGCCGCTCGCAGTTTGGCCCGCCAAGCTGCCGCTGGCGCCCTTCGTCCAGAAGACATCGATGAAAGTCGAGTGTCCGCCGCCTTGTGGACAGCCGGAATTCCCGATCCCGATCTGGTGATTCGGACCAGTGGTGAGCAACGGTTAAGCAATTTTCTCTTGTGGCAATCGGCTTACGCCGAGTTGGTGTTCATCGATAGGCTGTGGCCGGATTTCACCCGGCTAGACCTGGAAGACGCCATTCAAGAGTTTCATCGGCGGGAACGCCGGTATGGCGCGTCGGTTGGCACACGATAAGAAAACCAATCTGCGCAAGCGCGCTGTCTCGGCACTGGTCCTTGGGCCATTGGTGCTGGGGGTGGTTTACGCCGGAGGATGGTTATTCTACGCGGCGGTGGTGGTGACGGCGGTGCTGGCGGTTCGCGAATGGGTGCGGATCATTGCTCCTGGCCCTCTCGGTCGCTCTTTCTACTTATCCTGTACGGCCATTGTGTTGGTGATGGCGGTGGATGTGCTGGCCGGGCCACTGGTGGCGCTGGGGGTGGCCTTGGCCTTGGCCCTGGTTCTGGCCTTGGTGCCGTGGGCGGGAAGCGCCCGCGTGCGCGGTTCGGATCGTCGGGTGGCGGCGTTCGGCGTGCCTTATGTCGGGGCCAGTTGTGTCGCCTTGACGTGGCTTCGCGAGGAACCCCGGATTGGGTTGTTTTTGATTCTGTTTCTGCTCTTGACGGTATGGGCCAATGATATTGGCGCGTATGTGGTGGGCAAGGGGATCGGCGGGCCACGATTGGCGCCCAGCATCAGTCCGGCCAAGACGTGGGCTGGTTTTTGGGGCGGGATGATCGCGGCGGGTGTGGTGGGCGGATTGATGGCCCTGGCGGTGGAGGCTCGGCAGCCGTTGGCGTTGGGCGCGTTGGGCGCGTTGCTGGCGGTGGTCGGGCAGGGCGGTGATCTGTTTGAGTCGGCGCTCAAGCGCCGTTACAAAGTCAAAGACAGCGGCCAGTTGATTCCGGGGCATGGCGGATTGCTCGACCGCATTGACGGCTTGGTCGCGGCGGCGCCGGTCTTGGCGCTATTCCAGGCCGTGGTGGGCGCGCAGTCCATTTGGTGGTGAGACCTTAAAACGCGGGGGCAAGGTGGCACAAGCGCAGGCGCAAGCGAAGCGGCGGGTGACAATATTGGGGTCAACCGGCTCGGTGGGCAGCAATACTGTGAGCTTGATCGCTCTCGAGCCGGAACGGTATCAGGTTGAGGCTTTGACAGCTCGACGGAATGTCGCTTTGCTGGTGGAGCAGGCTCTGCTGTTGCGGCCTCGTTTGGCGGTGATCGCCGATCCCGAGCGTTATGACGACCTTAAACAGGCCTTGGCCGGAACCGGCATCGGCGTGGCGGCAGGACCGGCGGCGGTGGTGGAAGCGGCGTTGATGCCGGCGGATTGGGTGATGGCGGCAATCGTTGGGGCTGCCGGGTTGGAGCCGACTCTGGCGGCGGCGCGGCGCGGCGCCACGGTGGCCTTTGCCAACAAGGAATGTTTGGTGTGCGCCGGCCCGTTGATGATGGATCTGGTGCGCGACCATGGTGCTACCTTGTTGCCGGTGGACAGCGAGCATAGCGCCATCTTTCAGGTGTTTGACTTTGAGCGACGGGAGACCGTGGCGCGGCTGATCTTAACTGCATCCGGGGGGCCGTTCCGCACGATGGACCGAGCCGCTATGGCCGGAGTCACGCCCGAACAGGCGGTGGCTCATCCGGTTTGGGACATGGGCGCCAAAATCTCGGTGGACAGCGCCACCATGATGAACAAGGGCTTGGAACTGATCGAAGCTCACTATCTGTTTGGCATGCCTGAAGCCAAAATTGACGTGCTGGTCCATCCTCAATCGGTGATCCACAGCTTGGTTGAATATGTCGACGGCTCGGTTCTGGCCCAATTGGGGACGCCGGACATGAGGACGCCGATTGCCTATGCGCTAGGGTGGCCGTCGCGCATCCCGACGCCGGCACAGCGACTCGACCTGTCGCGGACCGGCACATTGTCGTTCGAACCCCCGGACCCGGATCGTTTCCCCGCCCTGAGGCTGTCGCGCCAAGCCTTGCAAAGCGGAGGGGGCGGCCCTACTATCTTCAACGCTGCGAATGAGATCGCGGTTGATGCCTTTCTCAACCGGCGGATCGGCTTCCTTGACATTGAGCGTGTGGTCGAGGAGACGCTGGAGGCGGTGCCCCACGATCGCCCCCGAGCCATTGACGATGTTCTGGAGATCGACGGCGCGGCTCGCCGTTATGCGGCGGCGTGGATCGTGGGGCGTCAATAAAGTTCGGATATGGTCGCGACCACGGGTCGTCGGCGCTTTGGATGGGCGGATCGATGGAAATACTCGACGGACTTTGGCATTACGCCGTTCCCTTCATCGTCGTTCTGACGGTTCTGGTGTTCGTGCATGAGCTTGGGCATTATTGGGTGGCACGCCGCTGTGGGGTGCGGGTCGAGGTGTTCTCGTTCGGAATGGGACCGGAACTGCTGGGGCGAACCGATCGGCATGGCACCCGCTGGCGGTTGAGCCTGTTGCCATTGGGCGGTTACGTCAAATTCTTCGGCGATGCCGGGGCGGCGAGCACGCCTCGCGATGATTTGCCCGAGATGACGCCCGAGGAGCGGGCCGTGTCGTTCCATCACAAGCCGTTGGCCCAACGCGCGGCCATCGTGTTCGCTGGTCCTGCGGCCAATTTCCTCTTTGCTATCATCGTGTTGGCGATTCTGTTTGCGACCTATGGTCAGCCCTTTACGCCAGCGGATGTCGGCACGGTTCAGGCGGGCAGTGCGGCCGAAAGTGCCGGGTTTCAGCCCGGAGATCTCATTGTCGATATCGATGGTCGGACGATCGAGCGATTCGAGGATGTGAGAAGCATTGTCAGCATGGAGCCGGACCAGAGACTGGCCATCACGGTCATGCGTGCTGGGCAGCGACTCACGCTTCAGGCCGTTCCCAAGTCTTCGACGGTGACGGATCGCTTTGGTAACAGTTATCAGGTTGGTCTCCTGGGGATTGCGCGGTCGGGATTGGATTATCGGCGTTATGATCCGCTCACCGCTACATGGCGGGCCGTTCGCGAAACCATCGATCTGAGTGCCGCGACTCTGAACGGAGTTGGCCAGATGATCCGGGGGGTGCGCGGGACCGAAGACTTGGGAGGCCCGCTGCGGATCGCCCAAATGTCAGGCCAGGTGGCGCAGAGTGGGCTTGCTTCCCTGATTTGGTTCTTGGCACTTTTGTCTATCAATCTTGGGTTAATCAACCTGTTCCCGGTGCCGCTTCTTGATGGCGGGCACCTGTTGTTTTATGGCATCGAAGCGGTGCGGGGGCGGCCCTTGGGCGAGCGTGCGCAAGAATATGGTTTTCGCATCGGGTTGGCTCTGGTATTAACGCTGATGGTTTTTGCCACTTGGAACGACTTGGTTCATCTGCGGGTGATCGAGTTTCTCCGGGGCTTGATATCCTAAGTCAGTATTGTCGGGGGGGAACGCTTTGAAGCTCAGTTTCTCGGGATGGGTGCTGATGGCGTTCGCCGTCGGCATTCTCACCATCGGTGGGCCGGTGCGTGCGGAGACCGCCGGCGCGGATGTTCGCGTGGCTCAGGTGCCGGGGGGCGGCACTATTTCGGCCATACGAGTCGATGGCACCCAGCGGATCGAGCCGAGTACTGTCCGGTCTTACCTGCAACTTCAGCCCGGAGAGGCGTTTGACCAGGATCGCTTGGATCAATCGCTGAAGGCGCTATTCGCAACCGGGTTGTTTGCCGACGTGTCGCTGCGGCGCGAGGGCGATTCTCTGGTGGTGAAGGTGGTCGAGAATCCCATCATCAACCGTATCGCCTTCGAGGGGAACAAGCGGCTTAAGGAAGACCAGCTTCAGAGCGAGTTGCAGCTACGGGCGCGGGTGGTCTACACCCGGACCAAGGTGCAAAGCGACGTACAGCGCATTCTGGATCTCTACCGGCGCAATGGCCGATTCGCTGCGACGGTTGAGCCGAAGGTCATCAAGCTCGATCAGAACCGGGTGGATTTGGTCTTTGAGATCGACGAAGGTCCGCGCACCGAGGTTGAGCGGATCAATTTTGTCGGCAATTCCAAATTCAGCCGGGCGACGCTGCTGTCGATCCTGCGGACCAAGGAGTCTCGTTGGTATCGCTTTTTGTCGAGTGACGACAACTACGATCCCGACCGGATGAACTATGACAAGGAATTGCTGCGTCAGTACTATTTGACCCAAGGCTATGCGGATTTCCGGGTGGTGTCGGCGGTGGCCGAATTGACCCCGGAACGCGATGCCTTCTACATGACCTTTACCATCGAGGAAGGCGAGCGTTACCAGTTCGGTAAACTTGGCCTGACCAGCAACCTCAAAGGGCTGGATCCCGAGACCTTGCGCGAGAAGGTGACGTTCGAAGAGGGGGACTGGTACGACGCCAATGAGGTCGAAAAGACCATCACGGCGCTGACCGATGCCCTCGGCGATCTGCAATATGCCTTCGTTGACATTCGCCCCAAGGTCGACCGGCATCGCGATAACCACACCGTGGATATTACCTTCGAGATCAACGAGGGGCCGCGAGTCTACGTCGAACGGATCAACATCAACGGCAACGTTCGGACTCTCGATCAGGTGATCCGGCGGGAAATGCTGTTGAGCGAAGGCGACCCCTTCAATACCTCCAAGCTCAAGCGTTCGGAAGAGCGGGTGCGCAAGCTGGACTTCTTTGAGAAGGTCAACGTGACCACCGCCGAAGGCAGCCAGCCGGACCAGACGGTGGTTCAGGTGGATGTGACCGAGAAGTCAACTGGTGAAATCTCCCTGGGTGCCGGTTTTTCGACCACGGATGGCGCTCTGGGTGACTTCAGCATCAGCGAACATAACCTGTTGGGTCGGGGCCAGGATCTGCGTTTCGGGGCTACGGTGTCACAGCGCACCCAGCAATATGATATCTCGTTCACCGAACCCTACTTCCTGAACCGCGACCTTTCGGCAGGCGTCGATTTGTTCCGGATCGTTCGAGATAACCAGACCTATAGTCAATACGACGAGACCGATACCGGTGTCGGCTTTCATCTGGGCTTCCCGTTAACCGAGCATCTGCGGGAACGGTTGGGCTATAGCTTCCAGCAGACCACCATCAGCAACGTGCCGTCTTCGGCCTCGGTCTACATTATTGATCAGGTCGGTACGCGCAATGTTTCGCAGGTTAGTCACGAGTTGAGCTACGACACCCGGAACAGCAAGACCGATCCGGTGAATGGGTATATTCTCAAGTTTGGCAATGATGTGGCCGGGCTTGGGGGCGATGCCGATTATGTTCGGACCCGGATCAGTGGAACCTACTATGTTCCGATTCCGACCTGGGATCAGTGGGTGTTGAGCTTCGGCGGTGAAGCTGGCTATATTGAGGGTATCAATCAGGATGTGTTCATTGCCGATCGGTTCTTTATCGGCGGTGATACGCTTCGCGGTTTCCAGACCGCCGGTATTGGTCCCCGCGATATTTCCACCGGGGACGCGCTGGGCGGCAATCAGTTCTATCGGGGAACCGTGGAGCTTCGTTTCCCGTTGGGCTTGCCGGATGAACTGGGGCTGTTCGGCCACGCCTTTACCGACGTGGGTTCTCTCAGCCATGTTCAAATCAGCTCCAATCCGAATGTGGCGGATAATGCCTCGGTTCGGGCGGCGAGTGGCCTTGGTCTTCAGTGGCGTTCGCCTATGGGGCCGATCGGGATCGATTTTGCGGTGCCGTTCCTCAAAGAGAGCTATGACAAGACCCAGCAATTCCGGTTCAACTTTGGCACTAGGTTCTAAACACATGATGCTTCAAAGCGCACGGTGGGCTCTAGCCGCCGCAACGGTTGGTTTCGCCCTGGTTTTGGCGCCGGTCAGCGGTGCGAAGGCTGATGGCAAGTCGCCTGTGGTCGCGATTGCGGATATCCAACTTGTTCTTCACGAGTCCACTGCCGGCAAGGCCGTGCAAAAGGGCTTGGAGAACCAAGGGGAAATCTTCCATCGGGAGATCGCGGCGCAAGAAGATAAGCTGCGGCAGGGGCAGCAAGAGCTGGAGCGCCAGCACGCCAGCCTGTCCGAAGATGCCTTCGCGAAAAAGCGGCGCGACTTCGAAAAGCAGGTGACGGATTATCAGCGTGACCTGCAAGCGCGTCAGAAGGCGTTGCAGCAAGGTGAGGCCGACGCTCAACGGACCATCATTGGCGCGATCAACGAGATCATCAGTGATTTGGCCCGTGACAAGGGCATTGATCTGGTGTTGCAACGGCCAGCGGTGTTCTATGCCGGTCCTGATTTGGATGTAACCCAAGAGGTGCTGTCGCGCCTTAATCGTAAGCTGCCGTCGGTGACGGTCAACATTCCGCCGATCAAGAAGTAACAATCGCTTGGTCTCGAATGGTTGCCTTCCCGGTGCAAAACCGGGGAGGCAATTCTTGGGAGTGATGGTTGGGGATTGATTGGTGGTCGGGAATCGGGCACAAGGAGTCGTGGCCGACAGCGGTATCGGCTTTAGACTCAGCAGAAGGACGGCGGTCGGAAGATGGGGGCGATAACGGAAATGGATGCGATGTCCGACATCGACATCACGCGGGTCATGCAAATGATTCCGCATCGCTATCCGATGCTGATGATTGACCGGGTGATTAATGTTGTCCGGGGCGAGAGTGCGGTCGGGATCAAAAACGTTACGATCAACGAGCATTTTTTCCAGGGCCATTTTCCTCAGCGGCCCGTCATGCCGGGCGTTTTGATCATCGAGTCGATGGCTCAAACCGCTGCGGTGTTGGTGGTGGCGACTTTGGGTGCCGAGGCTGAAGGCAAGTTGGTCTACTTCATGACCGTTGATGAAGCGCGTTTTCGCAAGCCGGTGACGCCGGGCGATACGGCGTATATCCATGTCAGCAAGGTTCGTCAGCGCGGTAATGTTTGGAAGTTCCGGGGCGAGGCCAAGGTTAACGATGTCCTGTGCGCCGAAGCGACTTATGCCGCGATGATTTTGAACGACCGATGACCGTGACGGTTCATCCTAGCGCGGTCGTCGATCCGGCGGCGCGCCTTGGCGAGGGGGTCGTGGTCGGCCCCTTTTGCTGTGTCGGCAGCGAAGTGGAATTGGGAGATGGCGTCCGCCTTGTGTCCCACGTGGTGGTTGAAGGCCGGACGCGGGTTGGGGCTGGCTCGGTCGTCTATCCGTTCGCCGTGTTGGGGACGCCGCCCCAAGATCTTAAATATCGGGGCGAACCGTCGGAATTGGTGATCGGGCGCAACAATCGTATCCGAGAGCATGTCACCATGAATCCCGGAACCGAAGGCGGCGGTATGATGACCGTCGTGGGCGATTCGGGGTTGTTCATGGTCGGTGCCCATGTGGCCCATGATTGCCGGATCGGCGATCATGTTATCCTGGCCAACAACGCGACGTTGGCCGGTCATGTGGTGGTGGGCGATTATGCCATTCTCGGTGGATTGAGTGCGGTTCATCAATTTGTCCGTATTGGCTCCCACGCTATGATTGGGGGCATGTCCGGCGTCGAAAATGACGTGATCCCCTATGGTTTGGTGATGGGAGAGCGGGCCCGGCTTTCCGGGCTGAATCTGGTTGGCTTGGAACGGCGGGGGTATAGTCGGGACGATATTCAGGCCTTGCGTGCGGCCTACCGTGTGTTGTTTGGGCCAGAGGGCACGTTGGCTGGGCGGCTGGAAGAGGTAGCGGGGACGTTCCAGGATCATCCGGTGGTGGGCGATATCGTCGCTTTTTTGCGGGTCAAGACCTCACGGGCCGTCTGTCAGCCGCGAGCGGAGAATGGCGGTTAAGCTTGCGATTTTGGCTGGCGGCGGCGCGCTGCCGGCCCAGTTAGCCGAGGCGGCGCGTGGGTCCGGGCGCGACGTGTTTATGGTGGCGTTTGAAGGGCATACCGAGCCATCGGCGGTCACGGGACTCCCTCATCTTTGGTGCCGTTTCGGTGCGGCCTCACTCATTCTCGATTTTCTGCATGGCCATGGCGTGACGGAACTGGTGTTTGCCGGTCCGGTTCGTCGCCCTTCGATCGCCGAAATCATGCCGGATTGGCGCGCCACCAAAATGCTTGCGAAGATCGGTTCGCGGGCGCTGGGGGATGATGGATTCCTGCGTGGAATCGTCCGAAGCCTGGAGGATGAGGGGTTTCGGGTGGTCGGTATCCAAGACATTCTGTGCGATTTACTGGCGCCGTCAGGCGTGCTGGGGGCTCTTTCGCCAGATGCCATTGCCGAGGCCGACATTGCCCGTGGCCTTGATGTGGCCCGGACCATCGGGGCGTTGGACGTCGGACAGGCGGTGGTGGTTCAGCAGGGGCTCGTGCTGGGGGTGGAGGCCATCGAAGGGACCGATGCCCTGATTGCTCGTTGCGGAGCTTTGCGTCGGGACGGTGCTGGTGGAGTGTTGGTCAAGGTCAAAAAGCCCCAGCAAGATCGCCGGCTGGATTTGCCGACAGTGGGCGTCCAGACGGTCCTGAGTGCGGCGGCGGCGGGATTGCGCGGCATTGCCATTGAGGCCGGCGGAACCCTGATTATGGATCGTCCAGAGTTGATAGCGACAGCCGACCGCATGGATCTGTTTGTGGTCGGTATCACGCTTGCTCCGCAGCGGTCCTCATGAAGACGGAAACGACTCCGCTTCGGTTGTTTTTGATTGCGGGAGAGCCGTCGGGCGATTTGTTGGGCGCTCGGTTGATGGCGGCGATTCAGCGGCGGGCGGATCGGCCCGTGCAGTTTCTGGGCATCGGCGGAGACCGCATGATTGCCGAGGGACTGGAGCCCTTGTTTCCGATGGCGGAGTTAGCACTGTTCGGTGTGGTCGAGCTGTTGCCGCGTCTACCCCGCCTGATGTGGCGGCTCAGTCAGACGGTGGCCCGGATTCGTAAAGAGATGCCCGATGTGATCGTAACCATCGATTCGCCGGGCTTTACTTTCCGGGTTGGCCAGCGGCTGCGTCGGGACCGGCACCCGGCACGGGCAATCCCGCTGATCCATTATGTTGCGCCAACGGTTTGGGCATGGCGGCCAGAGCGAGCCCGCAAAGTGGCCGCATTTCTTGATCATTTGCTGGTGCTGTTGCCGTTCGAGCCGCCCTGGTTCGAACGCGAGGGTTTAGCAACCACCTATGTTGGCCACTCGATCGTCGAAAGTCAGGCTGATTGTGGTGACGGTGCCGGGTTCCGTCGGCGCCACGAGATCCATGACGATTCCCGTTTGCTGGTGGCGTTGCCTGGTAGCCGCATGAGTGAATTGGGGCGGTTGCTGCCGGATTTCGGTGGGGCGGTGGCGCTATTGGCTCTGCGTTTTCCTGATCTGGTGGTGGTGATCCCGACATTGTCCCATGTGGCGGCGACGGTTCGGGCGGCGGTCGCGCGCTGGCCGGTGCGGACGGTGGTGATTGAAGGCGATACCGAGAAATACGATGCCTTCGCGGCGGCTGAAGTGGCCATGGCAGCATCGGGAACGGTGGCGCTGGAGTTGGCGCTGGCTCGGCTGCCAGCGGTGATTGCCTACCGGATGAATCCCCTAACCGTGGCGCTTTACCGGCGGCTGGTTCGTACCAAATATGCGAATCTGGTCAATATCATGCTGGACCGTCCCTTGGTCCCGGAGCTGATCCAGGAAGAGTGCCGACCAGATCGGTTGGCGGCGGAAGTGGCCGGGTTGTTGGGCAGCCCGTCCGCCCGGCAGGTTCAGAAGGATGGACTGGCGGCGGTGAGGGAGTGGCTTGGGGCTGGCGGGATGGCGCCGAGTGATCGGGCTGCCGAAGTGGTGTGGCGGTTGGCTGTGCAGCGGGTGGCCACTCTCTAAAGCGAGCACCGATCAGGTTGGGGCGTGGGCGTGTCTCGCCCGTTGGCGGCTAGGATGGCCGCCGCTCCCAAGGGGGCTCGCCAACTTGGTCGGAAAACGCTCTAGGCGGGCGTTAGCAGGGAGGAGGGGAGCAGGATGACAACGGGACAGACCACAACTCCAGCGACCGACGTCGTCGGAGCCGGATACCGTTTGCTGCATACGATGATCCGGGTCCGCGACCTGGACCGCTCGTTGGATTTTTATATCCGCTTGTTGGGTATGACGCTGCTGCGCCGAATCGACTATCACGGGGGGCGCTTTACTCTGGCCTTCGTCGGCTACGGCAGTGAAGCGAGTACGGCGGTCCTGGAGCTGACCCATAACTGGGACCAGGCCGAGCCCTATCTGGTTGGGACCGGCTTTGGTCATATTGCCATCGGGGTTCCCGATATTGCCGGGACGTGCCAGCAATTGGCTGCCGAAGGGGTGCCGGTGCCACGTCCGCCGGGACCAATGGCCCATGGGAGCACCGTGATCGCGTTTGTCGAAGATCCGGACGGGTATCGGGTGGAGCTGGTCGAGCGGCGGTAGCTGTCTTCGGGGATCGAGGTTGGCGGATCCTGCCGAAGGGGGGGGCCGCACCCGACAGGCCATGGGCAGGACATGAATCAAGGAGTGAGACCGGCGAGCCCTAACAATGACACGTCGCCGGTCCTCGGGCCGCGACGGCGGCCCCGCGTCCTCGTGGACGCGAAGCCAAGGGCGCGGATGCGCTCGCCCGGCGTCTGAGGGCAGCCTTGATGAGTCAGCATCAAGGCTCGATGGTTATGATCGCGCCTTCTGCGCTTGGCCTCGTTGAGGGCGCGGAGC
Source organism: uncultured Rhodospirillales bacterium (assembly GCA_903920145.1). Classification (GTDB taxonomy): domain Bacteria; phylum Pseudomonadota; class Alphaproteobacteria; order Azospirillales; family Azospirillaceae; genus BOG-933. The sequence continues at coordinate 17,785 of CAIXKV010000040.1, read as the reverse complement.
CGCCTCTGTCCCCAGAGGACGGTTTTGACGTCCAAGGGCGCTTGGCCGTCGGTCGGGCGCTGCGGTCTTGGCTTGATGCCCGCTGTCTGACTCCGACCGAATTGCTTTATGACCCTCGGGCGTTAGCGGCTCTGCGGGTCGAACCTGGAATGGTCGCCGACGGAGAGGCGTTCGTCCCGGAAGGGGGCGGCCAAGGAGCCATGTCGGCCCTTCTGGGGCATTTGCGCGACCGGGCAGTCATGGCCGAGGCCTTCCTGGATGATTTGGCCCGCACGGGGTCGCCATTGGCGGCGCTCCGGCGGGAAGGCGTGGAGCCAGGGCGGTCAGCCGATCGGGATCACCTGTTACGGGCCGCCGTTTGCCGGGAGCTGGCCGGGTGCCGGAGTTGGCTTGAAAAACTGGCGCTGTTGGTGGCCTTGGTTCGCGACGATATCGAGCATGACATCGTGAGCGGGATGGCTGGGCTGGTTGACGGCTTGGTGGCGGACCTGTTGGGGGCGGGGAGCGTTCTGACCGAGCTGCTGGGGGTGCATCCCTATCTTGGGATCAATTTGCGCTGGGCGTTGGATCTGGTGCTGGGGCTGTTGCCGCGTCCGGCGGATGGCGGTGCTTCGCCGCTGGTGTTCGATCTGAACCGACTGTTGGTGCAAAAACGCTTTCCGTTGGCTCGAACTGCGTTGATCGACCGAGTCCGTGGGCAGTTGGGATCCCCCTTGCCGTTGGGTTCGGGGCGGCGGGAAGAGGATATCCGCCTGTTTCATGAGCTGCTGGGACTGCTGGCGACTCCCGAGGGGGTGGTTGGCGAGGGCGCCATGGCCGAGGCTCTGGTGGCACGCTATGCTCGCCGGTTGGACCAGGATGGCGGCGCCAGCGCTCAATCGGCCATCCAGGGGGTGGTCGAGACCTTGCCCAACCTGTTTACACGGCTTTATTTCCTGGCGGCTTTGGCCTGCTCGCCATTGGGGCGACGATCAGTGGACGAAGTGGCGCTGTTGGTGGACGCCGCTGTTCACAACCAAACTTTGCTGGAAAGCGCGGTGTTTTGTCCGTTTGATCCGGTGGAGCTACGGGCTGCATTGGTACGGGCTGCCGCAGCCTTTGATCCGGCGGACGTGCCGGATGAGGTCAAGGATCGACTGCGGGACCGGATTTTGGGGGTGGTCGATGCCTTTGTCATGCGCGGCAGCTTTCTGGAATTGATGGACCTCCAGGAACCTTCGGTACTTCGGCGGCGTGAGGGGCTGGTGGCGGTGATCGAGGCCGGGCTCGTGACGGAGTTTGGCGGCAAGCCCCTCATTAAGCGGCACATGGATCATCTGGTCGGGCAGGCCGCCAGCGGCGGCGTTCCGGCGGTGCTGCGGGTGCCGGGGTGGCCGCGATTGGCCGGTCAAGACCCTAGCGTGCGGTTGATTTCACGGTTTGGCCGGTACCGTTGCCCCTATTGTTTTGAAGCGAAGCGGGGTGGGGCGCTCTGTTTGGTCTGTGGTTATGACGAGGTGGAGGGCGCCCGTCCCGGCGTTCATCTCTCGGCGGGAACGGTGCTTCAGGGGCGCTATGTGATTGGGCGTCTGATCGGGCAGGGCGGCTTCGGGGCTACCTATTTGGGGTGGGATGAACGGCTTCAGGTCAAGGTTGCGATCAAGGAGTATTTTCCGGTCAGTTTAGCCGGGCGAACCGATAGCGGCGCGCTCAAGCCTTACGTCGAGGCTCATGCTGGAACTTTTCGCGACGGCATCGTCAAATTTATCGAAGAAGCGCGGATTTTGACCCGGCTGCGCTATGTCAAAGAAGTCGTCGAAGTGCTCGACTTTTTTGAAACCAACGGGACGGCCTATCTGGTGATGGAGCTATTGATTGGCCGCACGCTTCAGCGCCATTTGCTGGAGGAAGGCGGGATCATCGATCATCGCCGGGCCTTGGGCCTGATGTTGCCGATTGCCAAGGCGGTTCACGAGGTGCATCGGTTGGGGCTGGTGCATCGGGATATCAGCCCGGACAATATTTTTCTACTGGATGGCGGCGGTGCCAAGCTGCTGGATTTCGGGGCGGCTCGCCATTGCGTCGGCGAAGCGATGGGAGCGTTGACTGTTATCCTTAAACGTGGCTATGCACCGCCGGAACAATATGTCGCCAATGGCCGGCAAGGCCCCTGGACCGACGTTTATGCCCTGACCGCGACCTTTTATTGCGCGATTACCGGGCGGCCTCCGCCCGATGCCATGGCTCGTCAGGAGGCCGAGACCCTGATTCTGCCCAGTCGCCTTGGCGTCCAGATTCCAGCGGCGGTTGAGGAGGTTTTGCTGGGGGGGCTGGCGTTGGACTGGCAGGATCGACCGCGAGATATGAAGACCTTGCTTCAGGGGTTCAGCCGCGCTTTGTCGTGAGCGCGCTGCCAAGGGCGCGGATGCGCCCGCCCGGCGTCTGAGGGCAGCCTTGATGAGTCACCATCAAGGCTCGATGGTATAAGGTCAGCACGCCAGACAATCATGAAGAAATTCGAGGGGAGCTGTCTGGATCCGGCGTTATGGCTGTTTCCGATGCCCCAGGTTTGTGTGATATGCTCCGATCGAAAGTCGGGCCGTAAAATCATGACGGGCAGGCGGGGTCTGTGGTGTTGTCAGGGGGTGGGCTAATGTCCGTGGAGTGGAATGACAGCTTGTTCCTCAGTCATGGGGTGATGGACGATGATCACCGTACAATGGCAGTATTGATCAATAAACTTTATTTAAGTGTCAATGAAGGATTTGGCAACGAAGCGACTTGCCAAGTGGCTCGGAGCTTATTGGAGTTCTCGCGAGAGCATTTTAGTCACGAAAAACGTTTGATGGAGCATTATAGCTATCCCGATACCATGAGGCACTTGTGGCAGCATCGGGAATTGCTGGATGAGTTAAGCTCGTTGATCAATAGCCTCGAAGGCGCAAGCGCCGGGATCAAAGCCGGGGCCATCGAGTTTATCGACAATTGGTTCACCGCCCATCTTCGGGACAGCGACGCCAAGTTGGCCGATTTTTTGAATAGCCTTGATCCCGAGCCCGACCCCCGACCGACGGCATAATCCGGCGGTGGGATGCCTTGCGCTGGGGGGAGGGCGTGTGAGACAAAATAGTTCCCAGGGTACCCGGATGGGGTGTTTCCGAAGAGGGGCTCGTGGGTCGTGAGCCCTCTCCGAGTCGCACCGCCATCGTGATGATCAGCCCCCTTAGGCAACTTTAGACAAGAGGATATCGCCCGTGCTTGAAGCCTATCGCCTGCATGTCGCTGAGCGTGCCGCGCTCGGGATTCCGCCCGTGCCGTTGACCGCCAAGCAGACCGAGGAGCTGACCGGCCTCCTGAAGTCTCCCCCCTCGGGCGAAGAGCAGGGTCTGGTCGATCTGATCACCTACCGGGTTCCGGCAGGTGTCGACGACGCCGCCAAGGTTAAGGCGGCCTTTTTGGCCAAGGTGGCGCGGGGCGAAGAAACGTCGCCGCTGATCTCGAAGATCAAGGCCACCGAGCTGTTGGGGACCATGCTCGGCGGATTCAATATCAAGCCGCTGATTGACCTGTTGTCTTGTCCCGAATGTGCCGATGCGGCTGCCGCCGGGTTGAAGACCACCCTGCTGATGTTCGACTACTTCCACGACGTGAAAGAGCTGGCCGACCGGGGCAATGCCGCCGCCAAGGGCGTGTTGCAGTCCTGGGCCGATGCCGAGTGGTTCACGTCCCGCCCGGAAGTTCCCGCCAGCCTGACCGTCACCGTGTTCAAGGTGACCGGCGAGACCAACACCGACGACCTGTCACCCGCTCCCGATGCCTGGAGCCGTCCCGACATCCCGCTGCATGCGCTGGCCATGCTGAAAAACGCCCGTCCGGGGATTAATCCCGACGAACCGGGCGCGCGTGGGCCGGTCAAGCAGCTTGAGGCGCTGAAGGCCAAAGGGAATCTGGTCGCCTATGTCGGCGACGTGGTGGGCACCGGGTCTTCGCGTAAATCGGCCACCAATTCGGTGTTGTGGTTCACGGGCGAAGACATCCCCTATGTCCCGAACAAGCGGTTCGGTGGTGTCTGTCTCGGCAGCAAGATCGCGCCGATCTTCTACAACACCATGGAAGATGCTGGTGCTCTGCCCATCGAGGTTGATGTGTCCCGGTTGGACATGGGCGATGTGGTGGAACTGCGGCCCTACGACGGCAAAGTTCTGAAGAATGGTGACGTGGTCGCCGAGTTCACCGTTAAGTCCGAAGTGATCTTTGACGAAGTGCGGGCCGGGGGTCGGATTCCGCTGATCGTTGGTCGAGGCCTGACGGCCAAGGCGCGGGAGTCGTTGGGACTGCCGCCTTCGACCCTGTTTCGGTTACCGACGGTGCCGGCCATCAGCACCAAGGGCTTTACGTTGGCCCAAAAGATGGTGGGTCGGGCGTGCGGCTTGCCGGAAGGACAGGGGGTTCGTCCAGGGGCTTATTGCGAGCCCAAGATGACCACCGTGGGTTCCCAGGACACCACCGGCCCGATGACGCGGGACGAGTTAAAAGACTTGGCGTGCCTCGGCTTCTCGGCTGATCTGGTGATGCAGTCCTTCTGCCATACCGCAGCTTATCCAAAGCTGGTGGATGTGAAGATGCACCACGAGCTGCCGGCCTTCATCTCCACCCGTGGCGGTGTCAGTCTGCGGCCCGGTGACGGCGTGATCCATTCGTGGCTGAACCGCCTGCTGCTGCCTGACACCGTTGGGACCGGCGGCGACTCCCACACCCGCTTCCCCATCGGCATCTCGTTCCCGGCGGGCTCTGGTTTGGTGGCGTTTGCCGCCGCCACGGGCGTCATGCCGCTCGATATGCCGGAATCGGTGCTGGTGCGTTTCAAAGGCCAGATGCAGCCGGGGGTGACTCTACGGGATTTGGTCAATGCAATTCCGCTGTATGCCATCCGTCAGGGGTTGTTGACCGTCGAGAAGAAGGGCAAGAAGAACGTCTTCTCGGGTCGGATTCTGGAAATCGAAGGTCTGCCTGACCTGAAGGTAGAGCAGGCGTTTGAGCTGTCGGATGCGGCTGCCGAGCGGTCTGCTGCCGCCTGCACCGTGCGTCTCGACCAGGCGCCGATCATCGAGTATCTGCGCTCGAACATTGCACTGATGAAGTGGATGATCGCGGGCGGGTATCAGGATGCTCGGACCTTGGGTCGTCGGATCAAGGCAATGGAAGCCTGGATCGCCAATCCAGCCTTGTTGGCTCCCGATGCCGACGCTGAATATGCGGCCGTGATTGAGATCGATCTGGCCGACGTTCAGGAACCGATCGTGGCTTGCCCCAATGATCCCGACGACGTGAAGGTGCTGTCGGAGGTGGCTGGGGCCAAGATCGATGAGGTGTTTATCGGTTCCTGCATGACTAACATCGGCCACTTCCGCGCGGCTGCCAAAGTGTTGGACGGTATGTCCGACATTCCGACCCGGTTGTGGATCGCGCCGCCGACCAAGATGGACGCCCTGGTGTTGAACGAGGAAGGCTATTACGCCGTCCTCGGCAAGTCAGGAGCCCGGATGGAAATGCCCGGCTGTTCTTTGTGCATGGGGAACCAGGCGCAGATTCGCAAGGGCTCCACGGCCATGTCGACCTCGACCCGGAACTTCCCGAACCGTCTCGGGATTGACACCCAGGTCTATCTCGGCTCGGCGGAACTGGCGGCAGTGTGTGCCCTCAAGGGCCAAATTCCCACTGTGGCCGAGTATCAAGAGCAGGTGGCGGTTCTGAACAAGAAGGCCGCCGACATTTACCGCTACATGAACTTCGATCAGATCCCCGCGTTTAGCGAGGCGGCTGACGGGGTCGCAGCGTAACAAGCCTGTTGTCCCGGAAGACAAGGGGGCCTTGCCTCCTTGTCTTCGGGCGCTCCGTGGGCGCGGGCCTCTGCCAAAGTCAGGCCGGCTCCTGTTTTGACCGGCGAAGGATCTCTACCGCGATGCGCTCAAGGGGCACCACCGATTGGATGGCGCCCCGCTTGATCGCCTCTTTGGGCATGCCGAAGACCACACAGGTCGATTCGTCTTCGGCCACTGTGGCGGCCCCGGCTCGCCGCATTTCCAAAATTCCCTGTGCGCCGTCATCGCCCATTCCGGTCATGATGACGCCGATGGCGTTGCGGCCGGCGGCGCGGGCGGCTGATCGGAACAGCACATCCACCGAAGGCCGATGCCGCGACACCAGCGGCCCATCCTTGAGCTCCACGCGGTAGCGGGTGCCCATCCGTTGCAGCAGCAGATGACGATTCCCCGGCGCGATCAATGCCTGCCCGCGATGGACGAGGTCGCCGTTTTGGGCTTCTCTGACCGACAGTCGACACAAGCTGTCAAGCCGCCGGGCGAAGGTTGCGGTGAAGGCTTCGGGCATATGCTGGACAATCACGAGGCCGGGGCTTTCTGGTGGTAGGGCTTCCAGCACCACCCGCAGGGATTCGGTGCCGCCGGTCGAGGCGCCGATGCACACCACTTTATCGGTCGCGGCGACGGTGCGCCGGGTGGGAGGTGGTAGGATGGCGTCGGCCGTGAGTTTTGGCGTTGCATCCCAAAGGGCGGGACGACGACCGACACGGGTTGCCGCCGCCGCCTTGATTGCGCTGAGGATACGGTCGCTGGACTCTAAAAGCGATTGTCGTGAGATGATTTTGGGCAGAGGCACCGCATCGACGGCTCCGGCGTCGAGAACCTCGAGCAATAAAGCCGAACCCTCTTCGATCAGGGGCGAGCAAATCACAATTGGTAACGGCTTTTGAGACATGACTTTGCGTAAAAAAGTGATGCCATCCATGCGCGGCATTTCGATATCCAGGGTAATGACGTCAGGAATTTCTTTCTCAATACGCGAAGCCGCGACATAAGGGTCAGAGGCCGTTGCCATAACATCAAGGGCTGGGTCCGACGTGATGATTTCAGACAGAGTTTGGCGTATCGTCGCAGAGTCATCGACGATCAGCACTCTGACTTTCTTCCGAAATTTCATCGGTTATACCGGCGCGTCATGGTTTCCAAAGACCCTCGGCCTTTGGTCGGTTCAGGGGGGGGAAGCCTGATGAAAGGGGCGGAAGCAATGCCCCATTGGCGCTAGGATAGGGCTTTTCGTGGGTTCTGCCCACACTCGCAAAGGGCTCATCGGCCCTTTGATACCATCGGGCCTTGATGGTGACTCATCAAGGCTGCCCTCAGACGCCGGGCGGGCGCCTCCGCGCCCCCTTACCGTCCTCGCGCCCGATCCGCCGAATTGATAACCGGCGTTGCGCGCAGAGCGGCAATAATGTTTGTCAGGTGTTTGGCGTCTTTGACATCAACGTCGATCAGCAATTCAAAATAGTCCTGGTGTCTGTTGGTAATCTTGATATTGGTAATATTGCCATGATTCTTGCCAATAACAGTGCTCAGGGATCCTAGACTGCCAGGTTCGTTGGCCACAACCAAGGCGATGCGCCCGACATGATTCTCGGGATGTCCCGAACCATTATCCCAGGCGACATCGATCCAACGCTCGGGAGAATCGTGGAAGCTTTCTAGGGTTTCGCAATCGATGGTATGAATGGTCACCCCCTTGCCGGTGGTGACAATGCCAACGATCCGATCCCCAGGCAGAGGGTGGCAACACCGGGCATGATGAACCGCCATGCCGGGGATGAGGCCGCGAATTTGTAAGGGTTGGTCTTTTCCCTTGCCTTTGGGTTTTGCTCGAGCGGCGGATAGGACGGCTTTGTCTTTGTCCTCGCGGTCGACTTGCGGCTTGTGGCCGGGGAAGACGGCGTTGAAGACTTCATGGGCCGACTGGATGGCGGCGCCAACATTGGCGAACAGGTCGTCGGTGGAAGCCGCCTGGAAAATCTTCAGAACCCCTTCCAGGGACTTATCCGAAAAATCATACCCTTCCCGGTGGAAGTTTTTCTGAAGAAGGGCCCGGCCAAGCTGGATATATTGGGTGCGCTGCTGGGTTCGCAAAAAACGGCGGATACGCGCTTTGGCCTTGCCGGTGACGACGAACCGTTCCCAGGCCGGGGACGGCGTTTGGGATTTCGAGGTGACAATCTCCACCAGATCGCCATTTTGCAACTGCGTGCGCAAGGGCAGCATGCGGCCATTGATTTTCGAGCCGACGCAGGTGTCGCCGACCTGAGAATGGACGGCATAGGCGAAATCCACCGGCGTTGCTCCGCGCGGCAGGCTGATCAAGTCTCCCTTGGGGGTGAAACAGAACACCTGATCTTGAAACAGCTCGAGCTTGGTGTGCTCCAAGAACTCCTCGGGCCGCTGGGCATGTTCCAAAATGTCCAGCAATTCCCGCATCCAGCGATATTCGCGGGTTTCGGTGCGCTGCTGGTCTTGTTTGTAAGCCCAATGGGCGGCAACTCCCAATTCGGCGACTTCATGCATGTCAAGGGTGCGAATTTGCACCTCAATCCGTTGCCGATCCGGGCCGATCACCCCGGTATGCAGCGATCTGTAGCCGTTGGGCTTGGCCGTCGAAATATAGTCCTTGAATCGGTTTGGAATCACCGGGTAGCGAGCATGAATAATGCCAAGAGCTTGGTAACAGGCTTCGGTGGAGTCGACGATCACCCGGAAGGCCATGATATCGGAGAGCTGCTCGAAGGAAATGCTTTTGTGTTCGAGCTTGCGCCAAATGGAATAAACGCTTTTTTCCCGGCCGCTGACGGTGGCATTCGGCAAGCCCTGATCCCGGAGGGTCTGGCGCAACGCCTCGACCACGCGCTCAACCCGCCCTTCGCCTTCGGTTCTCAGGCGTGCCAACTGGGTTAAAATGGAATCCCGCGCCTCGGGATTGAGTTCGGCGAAAGACAGGTCTTCCAACTCGTCCTTCCACCGCTGAATACCGATCCGCTCGGCCAAGGGCGCATAAATATCCAGGGTTTCCCGAGCGATCCGGCGACGCTTGTCGGGGTTTTTGAGGTAGTGCAGAGTCCGCATATTGTGCAGCCGGTCGGCCAGTTTGACCAGCAGGACACGAATATCCTCGGACATGGCGAGCACCAGCTTGCGGAAATTCTCCGCCTGCTTGGTCTGGTCGCTCTGAAGCTCAATCCGCGAGAGCTTGGTGACGCCATCGACCAGCCGGGCGATTTCGCTGCCGAACAGCCGCTCGATGTCTTCCAGGGTGGCGTTGGTGTCTTCGACGGTATCGTGAAGCAGGCCGGTCACGATGGATGCGGCATCAAGCTTCATTTGGGTCAAAAGACCGGCGACCTCAACCGGATGGGCAAAGTAAGGGTCGCCGCTGGCTCGCAACTGCGAGCCATGGCATTTCAGGGAATACACATAAGCCCGATTGAGGATGTCCTCATCGGCTGTGGGATCGTAGGCTCGAACCCGCTCGACCAGTTCGTACTGTCGAATCATAACTGCCAGCCCCATTCGCCCATGTCACGGGAGCCGGCGCCCTCGGCCCCGATGGGGTTCAAGGGCGATGCCCCTGGTCGCCGAAAGCTGCTGTGAGACGGTCTCTCGCCCGCCGGGATTATACCGGGGGGAGGTCTCCGTCGAAATCAACCGCAGACAGGTCGTCTATGTCTCCGTCGACAGGCTCTTCGGGCTCTTCCTCGCCTTCGTCCATCAAGGCGTCTAGGTCGCCGCCGTCGTCAACTTCGCTGCCGGTTCGGCTCCAGACTTGTTCCCCGGCAATAAGTTCGACAATTTCTTCCTCGGGCTCGTCAGCCTCGGAATGCTTTTGGTGGCCCCGGATCAAATCATTCCGTAGCGTCTCCAGCGAAACGGTCAGCTCCGCAATCTCGCGCAATGCCACCACGGGGTTCTTGTCGTTGTCCCGGTCGATGGACAGGGGCGCCCCGGCGGCGACGCTCCGCGCTCTTTGGGCCGCCATCATCACCAATTCGAATCGGTTGGGAACCTGGAGGACGCAATCTTCAACGGTAACGCGAGCCATGCCGAACAAACTCCGTAAGATGAGCCCGTAACTATAGGCCGCTGTTCCAGGGGGCGCAAGACGCTGTCGCGGCAGGAATCCGGTGACTGTGTTCTTTGGGTTGGCCGGGTGGCTTCAGCCTTCCGCCATCACTTGGTTCCGACCGGCGGCTTTGGCTCGATAAAGCGCCCGGTCGGCTCGGTTCAAGCCGGCTTCGATGCTGGAATCCCCAGGGGCGGCTTGACTGATGCCAATGCTGACGGTGAAACGAGCGTAGCCGTCATTGGCGGCGATGGCGAGTTCGGCGACTCGAAGACGCAGGCGTTCGGCAATCAGTTTGGCGCTCTCCAGGCCGGTCTGGGGCAGCAGAACGGCAAACTCCTCGCCGCCCATGCGCCCTAGCACATCCTCTTCCCGCAAATCCCCAAGGGCCGCCCTGACAAAGGCTTTAATGGCGTCATCGCCGACAGCATGACCAAAAGTATCATTCACACGTTTGAAAAGATCAATGTCCATGACCATTAAAGACAATTGCGTATTATAGCGTTGGAATTTTTTAAATTCCCGAGCCGCCGCATCCATAAAATACCGACGATTATAGGCCCCGGTTAAGCTATCTGTGGTCGAAAGGATGAATAACTCATACTCTTTGCGTTTTAATAAGGTAATATCGCTAAAAACAATGTTAATAACTGGCAGTCCTTCCCAGAACAATCGGCTCATTGATATCTGAATTACGCGTTTTTGATTGTCAGGGTCGGTCAAGCGAACTTCCAGAGAGCGGACGGTCAACGCATGATCAAAGCACTGATTGAATTTATCGTGCACGATTTCGGCATCATCACCATTAATAAAATCAAATAGGTGGCGTCCGATCAATTCATGAGGCGAAATGCCGATGATGCTGCCAGCCTCGGAATTGGCGAAGATGATCGCATGACGTTGATGAATAACCAGCCCAACGGGAATCAGATCCAGAAACGCCCCCAATGTGATGCGGGTCATCAGCAATTGATCCTGGGTTCTCTGGGCCTCGGGGTCGGTCGCGAAGAGGTCTTCGATCCCGGTGGCATTCGGCTGTAAATCGACCATGTCAGCCTCCGGTACGTGTTGTTTTGAAGTTTTCAAGCCGCAGCGGTGGCTGTTTCAGGATCGAGACGACGACCCTAATCATCCCACACCAAAGCTTAAGCCTCAGTGTTCTGCCTCTCTCTCAGTCACGCCGCCATCGCACGACAGACCCGCGCGTAACGGCGTATGCAATTGCGGGGAAGGGGAGGGGGACAACCCGGCCTTGAATAAGGCCAGGACACTTTGGGGGCGACCGATTCTGGCGCTGATTAAGGAGGGTTCTGATTATTGATTTATTGACCATACCGAGTGTGGATTGTGAATGGCCGGCGTAACCATTCTTGGGTTGGTCTCGGCGAGCAAATGAGGAATATTAAAATCGAATTTACCAAAAGCTTATGGCGCCGGATGAAGAATTTATTGCATTGCAAAATCCTTCTGTTGCGTTGCGATTGTTGCTCCTTGTTAAAAGACCTATCGGTATGGATAGTGTTTTGTATAAAAATATATCGCTAGTATGGAATATATGCTTTGTTGCCTTGGTGCGGTGTCGGGATAATTGGCTTGGGTTTGCTCTTAACGAATGGATGATCGGAACAATGGATAGCATCAACCATCACCACCATAGTTTATTATCAAGCCATGTTTTGCTATTAGATATGGCGAATGCCGCATTTAAAATGAGAGAAACGTGTGTAATTATCGATCAAAATAATCTTGAGTTGGATTGCCATCAAGATCATCCGGAAAAAAACAAAGAAAGCGGTGGTGGCCGGCGTGAGGAGTTGCGGCCTTGGTCTCAGGAAGAGCGGGACATTCTGCGGGCGCTCCATACGCAACGGCTATCGAATGCCGACATTGCCCAGCAGTTGGGCCGGACCAGCGAGGCCGTAAGCAATATGAGCCGCCGGCTGGGACTGCGGCGGCGGGAGACCGCCCGCCCTTGGACCAGTGGGCAGTTGCGGATCTTGCAGCAAATGCTGGACGATGGCTGTAGCCTGAAAGAAATCGCCGACACCACCGGCCATCCGCGGTCATCCGTGGCCGATAAGTTGCGCCGCTTGAACGTCCAAAGCTCGCGCTTCCGTCGGCCCTGGACCGATGAGGAACGGGATCAGGTGGTGGCGTTGCATGCAGCGGGGGCGTCGCTGGCCGTGATCGCCGAAGCCGTTCCGAGCCGAAGCCTTGATGCCGTACAGCAGAAGTTGCAGGAATTGGTTGGTCCGGCACCGTTCCGATCTGCACAGCGTAGCCTGATGGTGCCAGGGGTCGGGGGGCAGGGTGAGCCCACACCAGCAGAGCCGGAGACGGTCGCGCCGATGCCAACTCTCCGGGTGGCTTCGGTTCTGGCCTTGGTTCCGAGTCCGGCTGCGGCCTTAGTTGCGTCGCCGTCGCCATTGCCGTCACCCCCCCGGACCAGTGTTCGCCTGATTCGCGAGCGGCGGGAGGTTAAGCCCGCCTTCGTCATGGCTTCGGTGGATGAAATGGTCCGCTGGCTGCGCTCGCGCGACTTCATGGTGCTCTATCGGACGCCGGGTTGGCAGGTGGACCGCCATATTCTGGAGGATGAGGGCTCGTTGCTGGACTTCGTCAATGTTCGGCGGCGGCGCCTCAATCTCGCCCCGTTCGTCACATCGGGAAGCGCAGGCCGATGCCAGGCTGATGATGCCATGGTCGCTGTTGGTTGATCGCATAGGCGCTTGGATAAGGCTTTCGTGGGCCTCTGCCCACACCCGCGAAGGGCCGGTCGGTCCTTTGAGCCCAACGACTTTTCCCCCGTAAAACGTCCCGCCCATGGGGCTTAATCTCGGCCCCTGGGTGCCACGCTGTGGCTGGTGGTTGCCTTATCCCCGCCCTTTTTGCTATGCAGAGGGGAGAGGCGGGATGGGCGGTCGCCTTTGAAATGCCACGAAAACGCCCTGACCGCGTCACCATTGATGGCCCACATGGACCGCGACGGCGGGACCGGAGATCGGGGCCCGATCGGGAGAGGCTCTCCAATGGGTGGGCGTGGGTGCGTAGGGGATTAATTCTACCATGGCGATGATCGAGATCGAACGACTGGTTAAACGCTTCGGCGCCTTCACTGCGGTTGATGGTGTCGGCTTTTCCGTCGAACGCGGCACCGTCCTCGGCTTTCTTGGCCCTAACGGGGCCGGCAAATCGACGACGATGAAAATGATCACGGGCTTTTTGCCGCCCAGCTCGGGACGAATCCGGATTTCGGGGTTTGACGTTGCGGCTCGACCGCTGGAAGCCAAGCGGCGGATTGGTTATTTGCCCGAAGGCGCCCCGGCTTATGCCGACATGACGCCGCGCGCTTTCCTGGACTTTATCGCCGATGTTCGGGGATTGACCGGGGCCGACCGCCGCCGCAAGCTGGATGAGGCGATTGCCCGGATCGATTTGGGGCCGGTGTTGGAACAGCCGATCGATACTCTGTCCAAAGGGTTCAAGCGCCGGGTTGGTTTGGCCCAGGCGATCCTTCATGATCCCGAAGTGCTGATTTTGGACGAGCCCACCGATGGTCTCGATCCCAATCAAAAGCACGCGGTGCGAACCCTGATCAAAGGGATGGCCGCCACCAAGGCCATCATCATCTCGACTCATATTCTGGAAGAGGTCGAAGCGGTCTGCACCCGGTCTTTGATCATCGCGCGCGGCAAGGTGCTGGCCGAAGGCGAACCGCTGCCGGAGGACGCCGGCTGGCGCTTCGGTACGCTGGAGGCCGCGCCGGGCCGACTCGATGCCGTCTTCCGGCAGATCACCACCGGCCAGAGCAGCAGCGATCAGAGCGCGGAGTTGGCAGCATGATGAACGGAACCCTGGCTATTTTCCGGCGCGAACTGGCCGGCTATTTCGCTACGCCGGTCGCCTTTGTCTTCATTATCATCTTTCTGCTGCTCAATGGTATTTTCACCTTTTACGTGGGCGGCCTTTTTGAACGCGGTCAGGCGGATTTGAGGCCGTTTTTCATGTTTCATCCGTGGCTGTACCTGCTGTTGATGCCAGCCATCGGCATGCGGCTGTGGGCCGAGGAACGCCGGAGCGGCTCGATCGAACTGCTGTTGACCCTGCCGGTGGGCTTGTTCGACGTGGTGGTTGGTAAATTTCTGGCCGCTTGGTGTTTTACCGCCATCGCACTGGCTTTGACCTTTCCGGTTTGGTTGACGGTCAGCTTTCTCGGTCATCCCGATCAAGGCGTGATCCTGGCAGGCTATTTGGGCAGCTTGCTGATGGCCGGCGGTTATCTGGCCATCTGCGCCTGCCTGTCGGCGGCAACCCGCAACCAAGTGGTGGCTTTTGTGGTCGGGGTGGTGGTGTGCCTGCTGTTCACGGTTTCAGGCACGCCGATCGTGTTGGATCTGGTGAGCGCCTGGGCGCCGCATACGCTGGTCCAGGCCATAGCCTCTTTCAGTTTTCTGACTCGCTTTGAATCGATCGTCCAAGGGGTGATCGATCTGCGGGACTTGATTTATTTCGCGTCTCTCATCGCGTTCTGGCTGTTTGCCAACGCGGTGGTGGTCGAGCTGCGCAAAGCCGGTTGAGGGGGCCCGATCATGACCCGGAGAGTTCTGTCGATGGCGGCGCTTGGCGTCGCTGCTGTCTTGTTCCTGGCGGTCAATGTTCTCAGTCAAGCCTCCTTGCGCCAAGCGCGGGTGGACTTGACGGCGGACCAGCTCTTTACGCTGTCCCAGGGCACCCGCAATATCCTGGCGTCCCTGGAGGAGCCAATCACCCTTAAGCTGTTTTTCTCGGAAAAGCTGGCCGGTGCCAATCCGCAGCTTCGGACCTATGGTCAGCGGGTGCGGGAGCTGTTGGAGGAATACGCCCATCGCGCCCACGGGATGATCCGGTTGGAGGTCATCGACCCCGAACCCTATTCCGATGCCGAGGATCGGGCCGTGGAGGCCGGCATTCAGGGGGTGCCGCTCGATCAGGACGGCGGCAAGCCGGTTTATTTCGGTCTGGTTGGCACCAACACCACCGATAACCAGGAAACCATCGCCTTTTTCGCCCAGGAGCGCGAGTCGTTTCTGGAATATGACATCACCAAGCTAGTCTACGCGCTCACCGATCCCAAAAAGACGGTGGTCGGCGTTTTGACCGATATGGACCTAACCTATGGTCCGGGCGGCATGATGGCGGCGATGCGAGGGCAGGCTCACCCCTATGCCTTCATGGAGTCCTTGCGCCAAACCTACGATGTGCGTGTGCTGAAGAAAGACCTGACGACCATCGACAAGGATGTGTCGGTGCTGTTGGTTTTGCGACCGCAAAAACTAAGCCCCCAGGCGCTTTATGCGCTTGACCAATATGTTTTGGCGGGGGGCCGGGCGATGGTGTTTGTTGATCCTTACGTGGAAAGCGCCGTGGATCAGCCTGGTCCTGATGGGATGCCGACTCCGGGCGTGCCCCATACCGCGCTGCTGCCGTCGTTGCTCCAAGCCTGGGGCCTTGACATGGACCCCGATCACTTCGTCGCTGATCCTAAGCTGGCCATTCAAGTGGCTTTTGGCGATGGGGGACGGCGGCGGGGCGTGCCCTATCCGGCTTGGCTGATGGTAACGCCCGAGACCATCGATAAAAACGACGTGGTGACGGCGGACCTGTCCAGCTTGACCTTCGCTTCGGCGGGGGCGCTGATCAAGCGACAGGGCGCCGATAGTGTCTTCACGCCGCTGGTGACCAGCTCGCCACGGGCCAAGCTGTTGGACGTGAAGGAGCTTCAGGGCGAACCCGACCCCGAGGCCATGCTGGCCAAGGTGACGTCCGGCGGGCAAACCTATGTGTTGGCGGCCCGGATCAGCGGGACCGTTAAGACCGCGTTCCCCGACGGTCCCCCGGCGGCGGCTCTTCCCACGCCCGTTGCTTCCGGTGATGAGCAGAAGGCCGAGCACAAAGCCGACCCGGCTCCATCGGGGGCCAAGCCGCTGACCACCAGCGTCCAACCGGCCCACCTGATCGTGGTGGCCGATACCGATATGCTGGAAGATCGGTTCTGGGTTCAGCAGCAAAATCTATTGGGTCAATCCCTGTCCGTGCCCTTTGCCGGCAACGCCGACTTGATCGCTAACGGCATCGATAATCTCGCGGGGTCCAATGATCTGATTGGCCTGCGGGGTCGGGCCGGGGCGTCCCGACCGTTCCAGGTGGTCGAGGATTTGCACCGGGCGGCGGGAGAACAGGTTTTGGCTCGAGAGCAGGCTCTCCGCAAGAAGCTGGAGCAGGCCGAGCGCCAGATCAATGATCTGGAAGGCAAGGCTGGCAAAGGCACTGCTGGCGGCGCCTTGCTGTCCAAGGACGAACAGAGCACCGTCGAACGGTTCCGAGCCGAAGTGTTGAGCACTCGCAAAGAATTGCGGCAGGTTCAGCATGCGTTGAACCAGGATATCGAGCGGTTGTCGGCCACGGTCAAAATTCTCAATATCGGTGCGATGCCGGTTCTGGTGGCGGGATTTGCCTTGGGTCTGGCCGCTTGGCGGGCCCGCCGTCGCAGTCGAACCGTTCGCGAGTAATCAGGGGCGAGTCATGAGACCCTTTACCTTTGTTCTTCTCGCTACCGTTACCGCTGCGGTTGCGGTGGAAGCCGTCCACATGGTGCGCGATCAGGCCGCCGACACCGCGCCCGAGGTTACGGGTGGGGCGCCGTTGGTGCCGGGTTTGAACGAGCACATCAATCAGGTGGTGGCCCTGACGGTGGCCGGTGGTCGCGGCTCTGTGACCATCGCGCGTTCGGGACCGGACAGCGACCGCTGGACGGTGGCCGAGAAAGCCAACTATCCCGCCGCGCTTGATCAGGTGCGCCGGGTCATCCTGGGGGTGGACGCCGCCAAGACCCTGGAGCCGCGCACCTCTCGACCCGACCAGTACAGCAAGCTTCAGGTGGACGAGGCCGGCGCCGTCCATGTGACGCTGCGCACGGCTGACGGCCAAGCCGTGCCGACGCTGTTGGTGGGTAAGGCGGTGGTGGCGGCGAGTCCCGAGCATCCGGTTCATCAGTTCTACGCCCGTCGGGATGGAGAAGCGCAGTCCTGGTTGGCGGTGGGGCAACTCCCGTCGTTAGCCATTGACCCGATGCAATGGGTGGAACGGAGCCTGCCGACTGTGGCGACGGCTCGGGTGATGGCCGTAACGGTCAGTCGCTCGGGTGTGGTCCCGCTCACCATCAGCCGATCCGATGCTGCCCAGCAGACGTTTACCGTGGCAGATCTGCCGGCAGGCGCCACCGCCAAACCCCTGAAGGTCAATGAGCTGGCAGCGGCGGCGGAGTTCCTGGCGTTCGAGGATGTGGAGGCTGTGGATCCGGCGGTTCAGCCCGAAGCCGACAGTACTGTGACCACGATACGCAGCTTCGACGGTCTGGTGCTGACCATTCGCCTGGATCATCGCGATGGCAAGTCTTGGGCCCGCTTCTCTGCTGCGCTGGATCCGGCCCGTGTGACCAAGGATGCCACCTCTCCAGGCGGGATTGATCCAGCCCAAGAGGTGAAAGACATTCAAGACCGGACTGCCGGTTGGCGCTATCGACTCTCGGACTCTGCCGCCAAAGATTTGGCACCCAGCCTTGATGATGTGATCGACAAACCAGCAAAGGCCGAAACACCGGCTTCGGCTCCTGCGTCCGCGCCTGAACCGACTGCGGCTCCAGCTTCGGCTCCTGCGTCCGCGCCTGAACCGACTGCGGCTCCAGCTTCGGCTCCTGCGGCAACGCCTGAACCGACTGTGGCTCCAGCTCCAGCTTCGGCTCCTGCGTCCGCGCCTGAACCGACTGCGGCTCCAGCTTCGGCTCCTGCGTCCGCGCCTGAACCGACTGCGG
>CAIXKV010000039.1 GCA_903920145.1 uncultured Rhodospirillales bacterium | reverse complement strand
TCTACCACTTATAGGAGCGGGGCTCTCTCTTCGCCAGCTGTCCAAAAATCGGGGTCCAGCTCAGCCCCCGGTGGCAACAGCGCCGTTCCCCCTTCGGTTGGCGGTAACGTGGGCGTGCCGAGGGCCGATGTCGGAGTTGGCGTGGGGGGAGGTGCTGGAACGAGGCCGCCGCTTCCCGACCCTGCGTTGGGGAATCCCGTCCGGCCCAGCTTACCGCCAACGGCGGTGCCCCCGCCCTCGCAGGCTCCAGGAGTGCATTCGGCCCAGAATCAGCCGCAACAGCAGTCCAGACAACAACCTCCGGGCAGACCGCTCGCCATTCCGCCCGAGGCCAAATCTGGACCCGCCAGATTCATGGAAGGTCAATGGCACAGCCGCACAGGGTTACGCGACTCCGAAGGGCGACCCCTGGAGCAAGGCTATCAATTTGACCAGAATGGACATGGACAGGTGATTATTCGCGGCCAAGACGGGCGCGAATGCCGAGGGGGTGCCGAAGCCAGCGTTGGAGCCGATGGGCGGCTCGTGATCCGCGAAGATCCAATCATAAAATGCAATGATGGCAGCCAAATTGCCGGCGCGACAACCACCTGTGGCCGTGGGTCTGACGGTAGAGTGTCGTGTGTTGGCTCTAATGAAAGCAATAACAGCCACTTCAACGTCAAAATGGACCAAAATGACCGATAATCGGGCGGACAACCGACGATGATTATCGGACAATGCTTAGTAACGGTGGCGCTGGAACCATCGGGCCTTGATATCGACTCATCAAGGCCCAATGGTATGGCGGGGTTGGAGGCGTTAAGCGTCTTCAACAAGCCGGTGTTCGAGGCTTATGAAGAGTTGAGTGCCCTGGTCCGCCAAAAACGGGGATCTGAAGTCGCTCAGGCTTTTGCACGACCGCAACGGGTGGATGCGACGCTGACTTGGACCACCGACCTGCCCGGCCAAGTCCGACGCTGGATCGATCTGTCGCCCACCGAACGAGCCGGACTGGAAGCCGAACGACAACGGGTCGGCGAGGCGTTGGCTGGTCTGGTGCTCGAGTTGGCACGGGGCGGACCCAATACCCAAGCGGGCAATTTTGGCCAAATACTCTATGCAGCCTTGGAGATTCCAGGGCCAGACCGTCTCTTTGTCGTGGGCGACGCCGTCGTTCTCACCTTTTGGGGCTTTCGTTACACCGATGGCGTGCGCTTTGAACCGCTTGCCCCAGTGCCGCCCCCACCCGAGCCGCCCCCACCCAAGCCGCCACTGCTCGCACCACCAATGCCGACATCCGGCCCCCGCTCCACGAGACGGTGGCTCCCACTCCTTTTGGGGGGGCTGGTGCCTGCCGTTTTGCTGGGGATTGGGCTAACCGTCTGGTGGCACCCAGACCCATCGGCCTCAATCCCGACTCCAGCTCAGACTCCACCTCCGATTGTATCACCGCCGGGGGAGGCCCCGCCCAAAGTGGAGTTCACCCAGACATCGCCAGCCCCCAAACCGCCCGTTCCCGTACTCAAGACCGATGCGCCCGTGGAAACGCCGTCGGCGGTTCTACCCCCTGTTCCGGCCCCCGATTTGCCCGCCCAACGGTGGGAACATCAGGATCTCTCGATGCTGGAAGGGTGTTGGGTGCTCGGCAAGGACTACCAAACCACGTATGTTATGGAAAACGAGCCTGGTAAAAGTGCGGGCAAGCAGAATGTCCTTGCCGAACGGCTCTGCCTCAACGCCAACGGCAAGGGCCGGCTCGAGACGAGCAGCGTTATCGTATCGGGACCACTGGACGGAAACAAGGTGGTCTGCCATCTGCCGGTGTCGGCCCGCTTCGACGAGTCAGGCGCCTTGGTCGCCCAGATTGCTCGCCGCCGCTGCACCGGCAATTTCACAACCCTTCGAAATACCTACATCTGCCGACGCCAAGACAACGGTACCGCCCTCTGCGATGGCCGCCTTTCGGACGAACGGAATCTATGGTTCCGCCGGGAAGGCAGCGAGGCCACCCCGCCATGAGCCCGCAACGTCTCACCGCAGCACCGCTTGTGGGTCTGGAGGCGCTGGCTGTCTTTAACAAGCCGGTGTTCGAGGCTCACGCGGAACTGATTGGGTTGGTGCGTCAACGCCGAGGCCCCCTCGCCGCCGATGCTTTTGCGGGGCCCGAGTGGGAGGGGGATCATCTCGTCTGGACCACCGACCTCCCCGGTACGCCCCGCCGCTGGGCTGACCTGTCGCTAACCGAACAAGCCGGTTTCGACGCGGGCCGGCTGTCGCTTGGGGAGACGCTGGGAGGACTCGTTGCGGAACTGATGCGAAGCGGACCCAACACACGATTTGGCAATTTCGGCCAGATGCTCCATGCCGCGACGGAGATTCCGGGGCCCGAGCATCTTTTCGTGGTGGGAGATGCCCTGGTTTTGACTTTTTGGGGTTTCCGTAGCGCCGGTGGATCCCGTTTTGATCCCTTTGCACCCGGACTGACCCCCGTCGAACCACCCCCGCGACCGCCATCGGCAGCGCCATCGTCGCGTTTTGGGCGACGCCTGCCGTGGCTCCTACGGCCTCTGCTTGTCCTGACCTTGATGGCGACCGGCATGATGGCTTGGTGGTTGTGGCCGCCTTCGGCACCATCGCCCTCCCACGCGGTTGCCGTCTCGACGCCGCCCGTGGAACCGGATCCAGCCCAAACTCCGGCGGCGCCCAATTCGCCCCCACCCTCGCCTCTGCCCTCACCCGCCACGCCCAAACCATCCGAGGCGCCGCCCCCGGTGCTCCAGCCGCCCGAAGTCCCGGCCCCTCGGATCGAAGAGCCAGCGCCCCCGGTGCTCGAAGCGCCCGTGTCGCCGGTTGCCCCCGAGGCGCCGGTCGACGAGCCCCCTTTGCCTCAGCATCGACCTCCCCCACCGGCACCCCCTCCTGCTCCACCCGCTTCGCCATCGCCCGCTACACCGTCGTCCTCGGCATCGCCGCCCCTTGCACCGCAAGTTGATCTTCCCAAGGACCGTTGGGATCACAATGACCTAACCATGATGGAAGGGTGTTGGATTTTGGGGCGCACGTACATCACAACCTATGATATTAATGGTGTTCAGGCGGGTCTCCAGAAGGTTCATGCACAACGACTGTGTTTTGACAGCAGTGGTCATGGCTCCGTGACGGAAATCATGGAAGGACTCAGCGGGCCTGAAGCCGGACAGACAGTCGAATGCTCGGCCCTCCTTTCCGGTCACTTCGAACCGGGCGGCTCTTTTACGGCCTATCACAACCCAGGTCGGTGTTCAAACCGCTTCCAGCTCCACCCCAATAGCTACCGTTGCTTCCGACAGAACGATGGAACGGCCCTCTGCAATGGCGAAAAAACCGGCCAGCGGCAGATGTGGTTTCGTCGGGCCGACCACGGCTAAAGGAAAAACCCCACCATGCACGCCGATCTTGCCGAACTCTTTCCGCTTCCGCCACTGGTCACCGTCATTCCCGATACCGGCATTCAGTTTCTGGATTTCGGCATCAAGCTGGTTCTTGCCGACGGCAAACGGAATGTGCAGGTTCCGGCAAGCTGGGGCTTCTTTGATCCGCCGCCGGATCGCCGCCGACAGGCCGAACCCTTGCCGACCCTGCTCCGCCGAGGCGAAACCGATGTGAGTTCGGGCCGAACCGACTTTCGCGCGGGCAACGAGGATTACCAGATCACCCCGAGTAAACTGGTCGAAATGCTGGGCAGGGTCTGGCTGCCCTTGCCCTTGTTGCGCGAAGAACCCGGCTATCGCAACGCCCGAGGCCCGATCAATTGGGCCCGAATTTACGTCGCTCCCTTATCGGCGCCTGATGCGGCAGGCCATGATCATCGATTGGTGGTTGCCCTTGACACGGCATTGATGGGCGTGCTGCCGAACGGCGGCTATCTGGCGCCCTCGTCGGATGATGCCCGCAATGGGCGTCTGTTTTCACTGCCGCGCAAGACCGACGACTACAACTTCTTTCTGATGGAGCCATGGGTTCGCAGTTGGCTCGATGAGGTCTTCCGCAAGCGCATTTTGGAACGGGAGTGCCGGCGGGCCAATCGCCGCGAAGTCGTCCTGTCCGACGACGAGATTGAAAGCCGTAAGCAAGGGCCGAACGATCCTCTTGCCCACTATATGGCGCTGCTTGACCTGCTGCATGAATTGGACTTCCTGCCCAAGCTGCGGTTGGCCGACACCGTGACCGCGCCACGGCAGGAGTATGTTGATGTCAACATGGTGCTGGACCTCGGCAACTCGCGCACCTGCGGCTTGTTGGTAGAGGCCGAACCGGGAGCCGCCGCCCCCGATATCGGTAAGGCGTTCAAGCTGGAACTCCGTGACCTTTCGCGGCCCGAATTTGTTTACCGCGACCCGTTTGATAGCCGTTTTGAATTCGCGTTGGCGAGCTTCGGCTATGACCAGCATTCCCTCCGCAGTGGTCGGGCCGACGCCTTTTCATGGCCAACCATCGTCCGGGTCGGGCCGGAAGCCGTTCGTTTGTCGGGAGCCCGCCACGGCACCGAGGGTCGCACAGGTATGTCCAGCCCCAAGCGTTATCTCTGGGATGAGATGCCATCGGAACAGTCCTGGCGCTTCAACGGCCCGTCTCTCGATGGGGTGAACGAAGGCTATGCTGCCCAGGGCCGATTTGCCCAATTCGTGAACGACGCGGGCAAAGCCTTGCACATGACCGCCGAACACGAGGATGCGCTGCCAAGCTTCTCCGCCCGTTACGCCCGCAGTCATCTGGTGACCTTCGTGTTGGCCGAAGTGCTGATGCAGGCCCTCACGATGATGAATTCACCGGCACGGCGCCAAAAGCGGTCGAACGCCGACCTCCCCCGCTCCCTGCGCCGGCTGATTCTGACCATGCCGACGGCGCTTTCCCACGCCGAGCGACAAATTCTTCAGGACCGGGCACAAGCCGCCCTGGAGTTGGTCTATTTGTGCGTCAACCGTCTCACCATTGATGCCGACGGCGAGCGCGCCTGGCGCAACGACCGTGAGCCCGAGGTGGTTCTGAAGTGGGACGAGGCCAGCGCCACCCAAGTGGTTTATCTTTACGGCCAGATTGCCCGCGCCTTTTCCGGGGACGCCCGCGCCTTCTGCGCCAGTTTGCGCGCAAGCTCGCCCAAGACCGGCACCGCTGCCGAAGAGCCGGCGTTGCGGGTGGCCACGCTGGATATCGGGGGCGGCACGACCGACCTTGTCATCACCGAATTGGAGCCGCGCGGCCAAGGCGCTAATATCACGCTGCTCCCCAAACAATTGTTCCGCGAAAGTTTTGCACTGGCGGGCGATGATCTGATCCGCACCATGGCTCGAGAGATTGTCGTCGGATCTTTCCGTGCCGAGTTCACACGTCAGCTTGGCCGCGCGCGTTCTGACTCCTTAGTTCAGCACCTGTTCGGTGGTGATCGCGGCGACATGACGCCCGAAGAGCGCATCCGACGCCAACAGTTCGCAACTCAGGTTGCAACTCCAGTGGTGCTATCGCTTCTCGGCACTTACGAAGGAGCCGATCTGCTACGGCCCCCCGCAGTCGAGGAACGGCCACTGTCCTACTTCCTGCCCGGCGACCAGTTATCGCCGGCGGTGGTGACGTGGATCGAACGGGCCTTCCAGAGCACTGGGGGCGACGGTCACTTTCGGGTGAGCGACATTTTGATCCCGGTCGATGTCGCTGAAGTGGACCGGTTGATCCGCGAAACTCTCGACACCGTCCTACGGGCGTTGACCGAAGTGGCGTGGCGCTTTGATTGCGATTTGATGCTGCTTTCCGGTCGGCCTTCACGCTTTGCTGCAATTCGCAACATCGTGGTGGAAAGCGGCGCGCTGCCGCCTCACCGGGTCATCGCCATGCATGACTACCGGGTCGGTCAATGGTACCCGTTCCGAGATAGCGAGGCCCGAATCTCCGACCCCAAAACCACCGCTGCTGTGGGGGCCATGATTTGCCTACTGGCCGAAGGCTACCTCTACAACTTCAACTTCCGCAGCGACCATCTGGCCGCCCGCTCGGTGGCCCGTTATCTTGGCATGATTGATGATAGCGGTCGGATTCGCACTCAAGACGTTTATTACCACAATCTTGATTTAGAACAGAACGATTATCAATTGCCTGAAACCAGCTTTGAGTTTCATGGGCCGGTTCTTCTGGGGGCGCGCCAGTTCCCAGTGGACTGGTGGCCCGCAGGTCAGCTCTACGCTCTCGATTATAAGAACGACGAGATGCGGCGCCGATTGCAACCGAAAACCCCGTTCCACACCCGCCTTGGGCGCGGCCCGTCCCAACGCCGCCGGCTTCCGCCTCATGCGGCGGGAACTCCGGCTCCCGAACTCAACGACCGCCTGATCATCATCGGTGCCGAGGCCGAAACGGGAGAGAATGTCATGCGAGGGCTGGAATTACGGCTTCAGACAATGCGCAATCGTGACGGGTATTGGCTGGAGACTGGCATTTTGATCGACGTTTGATCGGCATCCAGGTTTGCGACATCGAGATTCAAGGCGACTTTCCTATGACCCAAGAAACTGACGGCTCGCTGATTGCGATTGCTAAACGGATTGCGACCGCCGCGCGTGACACGCGCGCATGGATTCGAGACGCCCAAGCCACCACAGAGCCGATTGCCGACGAAGCCGACAGCCTGATCCTGGATGCGCGACGGGTTGAAGGAATCGCTCGCCGTTTGGGCGCCGCCGCTGCCCGGCGTATGGGGACCGGCGTGTTCGGCGCCAGCCAGCAGGGCAAATCCTATCTGATTTCGGTGCTAGCCCGCCCCCCTGGAGACGCCTCGCTACGCGCCCAATTTGGCACACAGAGCCACGACTTTTTGATGGAAATCAATCCCCAGGGCGGGCAGGAATCCACCGGCTTAGTGACCCGTTTCACCACGGCTCCGACTCTAGGTGCCGCCGACCCCGCCTGTCCCGTGGATGTGGTCCTACTCAGTGAGAGTGATCTGGTCAAGATTCTCGGCAACGCTTTTCAAAGCGATTTTGATCAGAACAACGTGCAGATTCCGGTGCCCCGAGGCGATGAGATTAAGGCGATCCTGGCCACGGCGCGGGCTGCAGCCCGGCCAGCAGCGATGACGAGCCATCTCGACGAAATCGCTTTATACGAAATAGGCGATTATTTTGCCGCAAATTTTAGCCGTCGCTGGCAAGAATTGGAACGTGTCCGTTATTGGGATGAAATTATTACGTTAGCGCCGCAGTTAACGCGCGACCAACGCGCCGCTCTGTTCAGCCCCATTTGGGGTGGACTCGAAGAATTGACCGGGATGTTTCGGGTTTTGGTCCAGGCCCTCGAGCGGTTGGGCTTTGCCGGAGAGGCCGTTGCCAGCATGGCGGCTCTCTTGCCCCGAGAAACCAGCATCATTGATGTGCATACATTGCTTAAACTGGGCCTTACCACGGGAAACGGAACCGGCGTTCCCATTGCCGTGCGCGCACGAACCGCCGACGGCACACTAGCCCCGGCGCTGGACCTGGATCGCGCCGTGGTTGCGGCCCTTGCCGCCGAACTCTGCATCCATGTTGCCACTTGCCCTTGGCCAATGTTCGAGCATGCGGACTTGATCGACTTTCCGGGCGCCAAGGCTCGGGAAAAATTTGTGGCGCTCGATCTGGATCCCGGAAAGCGTTTTGATCAGGTCAACCAACTGCTCAGACGCGGTAAAGTTGCTTATCTCTTTCAGCGATACACCAATGCCTGTGAATTGACCTCGCTTTTGTTATGTCACGGCAACAAACCTGTGGACGTCAATGATCTGGGGCCATTGATCCGTCAGTGGTTGGATGTGAGCCATGGTTCAACGCCAACGGCCCGACGTCAGGTGCCAACCTCGCTGTTCCTGGTGCTGACCATGATGGATTTGGAATTCATGGCAAAAGGCGGGGAAACTGACGAATCTATCAAAGAAAAATGGGATATTCGCCTTCATACATCGCTTTATGATAAATACCAAAGAGATGAATGGCCTAAAAATTTCAATGGTCGGCCTTTCGATAATATCTTTTTAAGTAGAAATCCGGCTTTTGATCAAGTTCATCTGGTCGAATACGCCTTGCGTCCGAATAGTGATGAACCCCAGCGCCCACTTCGCGAAGTGCGCCTACGCTCGGATCGCGACTATTTCGGCAAGGCTCGACAGGCTTTTTTCGCCTCATCTCTGGTGACTACGCATATTTCCGACCCCCAGCGAGCATGGGATGCCATGTGCGCGCTTAATGACGGTGGGACGTCATACTTGATTGAGCGGTTGGCAGAGGTCAGCGAGCCGTCGCTTAAGCATAGCCAACTCGAGAGCCGGTTAACAGAGTGTGGGAAGGCCCTCTACGACCGGCTTGTACGCTTCCATCACGGCCTCGACCCCAGTTCCCGCCGGGAAAAAGAGGAGGCGTTGATGGCCTTGCGTGAGCATCTGGTCGATGCCTTCGCCGAGGACAATTTCCGCCGTTTTATCCGTTTTCTGGGGCTTTTGATGTTGGACCCTGCCGATATCCGAGAAATTGCACTGTCGGCCCCTCTGATTCCACCAACACCGCCAGCCCCCTCGACCGATCGACCGACTGCCGCCAAAGGCCGCGCCAACATTTTCGGCGGACGCGCGACCCCGGCGGCGGCGGCCCTCTCCCTCCGTAACGAGGACCGCGCCTTGCGTTTTGCCCGCACGCTCTGCCAACGGTGGATTGCACGGTTGCGGCAGCTTGCCCGAGACGACTCTTTTCTTGCCGCTTTCGGCCTTGATGGCACCAAAGCCGGCGACATTTTCGACCAATTGATCATCGCCGCCGACCGCTTGGCCTTGGCCGAACGGATCGCCGTTCAGGTCCGGGAGGCCACCAACCTTGCGGCGATTCGTTGGGAAGACATCGCCGACCGGATCGTGGTAATCGCAGACAATACGCTCGGCGCCTTTCTCTTTTTCCTTGGCTATCAGGATATCCCCATCGAAAACCGTCCAGGCTTCCCGGAAGAGGCCGAGACGTTCGAGCGCCGTATTTTCGAGCCCCCCCAGCGACTGGTTTCGGGCGCCCTGCCCGACCTGGATGACATGTTGCTGCCCATTCCCGAAACCCGTTTTATCGACTGGGGGATCGCCTTTCTCAATCTTGGCCGGGACAACCTGGACCACGGCGGCGGCCGTCTTTTGACCCCTGACCTCAATCGTCGTCTGGGTGGGCTGCTTGCCGCACTGGGTGCCCGCTCGTCAATCTGACCCCTTCCCGTCCGCCAGTGGAGCGATCTCGCCATGTCTGTAAAAGTCTTCCAGCCCCCCGAGATCGGCCCAGGACGGGCCGTTATCGAAGTGACGCCCGAACGAGGGCTTGATCCGACGCTTTTGGAATTCGCCTTGGAGACGAGGCAGGGCCGATACCTGCAAACCGATGACCGGGTGGGCTCCGGTTGGGGCTCAACCCCCTGCTGGCACCGTCCGGTCGAGGCGACGACGAGTCCCACAGGCATTCGTTTCGTGGTCGACACCCGCATCACCTGGGCGCTCACGGCCAGCGTGACCTATCAGTTGAAACTGCAAAATCATGACGGTTCGGCGCCAGTGATGGAACGGGTGGCGTGGCCGGCGATCCAGATGCCGGCTTCCAGCGCGCTCGCCGTTGACGATACGCTCGCCGCGTCCCCTGACGTGCCGATCGCGGTCATTGCCCCCATTCCTGCTCCCTCTCCAGAACTCCCTCCGCCGTTGATCCAGCCTCTTAGGGCGCCTCCCGAAGGAATCTTCGAACACGCTCCCCCGACGGTCTCCGTCCCGAAAAAGCAGGGTGTCCCTTGGTTTCAGCTCGCTATGATTGTTGGTGTGCTGCTCCTCATTGGTGCCGGAACCGTTGGCGTTCTGTGGATTCTGCATAACCAGCCGCCTGCGGTGCCATTGGCGCAAATCCCTGTCCAAGCCCCAGCGGTCCCCGGTGCGACTGGCGTCGAGCCGGCCCGACACTTTGTACAAAGCAACAGCGATGCTGCCCGCCTGAAGGCCGAAGGCGACCGCTATCTGGCCGCCGGGAACCGGGACGCGGTACAGGGGGCGCTTCTCCTTTACACTGCCGCTTGGGATCGGGGCGAGCCCGGCGGCGCCGTGGAGGTGGGCAAGATGTGGGATCCCGAAGGGTTCAACACGAACCACAGCGCCTTCACCAAGGCCGATGCTGACAAGGCGATGCTTTGGTATCGCCGGGCCGCCGACCGCAATGACCCCGAGGGCCTCTTTCGCCTTGGGCACCTGCTGGTGAGTGGTCAAACTTCGCTTCCCAACGCGAAAGAGGCTGGGATCTCAGCACTCAAACGAGCTGCGGACCTCGGCAACGAAGCTGCCCGTACCGAACTCGCTCACCTGAAGGAGGCCTCATGAAGCCCTTGCCGCTCCGCCTGTGGCTAGCGGGTGTCGTTTGCCTGCCTTTGCTGGTCACGACTGCTGCCGACGCGACCGACGCCAGCCAAAAACGAGCTTCCCTCGGCTGCACGCCTGCCCCTTTGTTGCAGCCGGGTAAAGCCCAATTGATGGAACGGGTGCTGGTCCGACCGGGTGCACGACTTGGCTCCAGCCCGGAAACGGCTAATGCCGAAGGCGGGACGATAGTCCCGGCCTTCAACGTACTCTACCTGTACGACCGATCGGCTGACGGCAAAGCGGTTCAGGTGGGCGCCCGAAAGAATTGTCAACCTCAGGGCTGGCTCAAGTCTGACACCGTGATTCCCTGGCGACATGCCATGGCCGTAGCCTTGGCCAGTCGGACCCGCAACCGGCTGCCTTTCTTTGAAACCCCGGATCACGTCCGGGCGCTCATGCGGGCCAATGACGCCGAAGCCCAACTTAAGCGTCTGGAAACGACCGAATCTGGCCCCGGTTTGGTGGCCCTGGAACCGAAGACTCCCCCTGACATCGCGTCCCACTTCTACCTGTTGCCGGTGCTTGAAAGCATAGACGTCAAATTTACTGACCAGCTACCCGCTAGGTTGCTCCATTTGGCGACAATCTCCGCAGGATCGGATAAAGATAATAAAGCGCCGGCCGTCGACATTCGTCAAAATTTTCGTACCGCTGTCGTCTTTGTCGTTGATGCAACCAAATCTACCCAACCTTACATCGACCGCATGCATAAAGCCCTCGACACATTCTATTCGACCATTGAAGGAACCCATAGTGATGATACCATTCGTTTTGGCCTGATCGGTTATCGTGATGATCCCGATAAGGTTCCCGGCATCGAAT
Source organism: uncultured Rhodospirillales bacterium (assembly GCA_903920145.1). Classification (GTDB taxonomy): domain Bacteria; phylum Pseudomonadota; class Alphaproteobacteria; order Azospirillales; family Azospirillaceae; genus BOG-933. The sequence goes on along the minus strand of CAIXKV010000039.1, from coordinate 3,711 downwards.
ATTTGACCCGCGTCTTCGTCGACCCGAACACGGTGTCGACTCAAAAAGCTTTCGACCAGGGAGCATCGGCCCTGAAAGCCTCTAAAATTTCCAGCCGAGCGGAAGCGGAAGACGGCTTCTCTGGGGTTAACGCCGCCATCGACGGTATCGACTGGACCGGATTCGCCGGACGTTTCATCGTCATGATCACCGACGCCAGCTCTCGGAATCCTGGGCCTCTCGCCAAGACCCCGTTCGACGCCCATCACACGCATTTGAATGCCGCCGCCCAAGGCATCGCCCTGATTTCGGTCCATCTCTTGACACCCGAAGGCAGTGCCAGCGATCACGCCGAAGGTGCCGCGCAATACCAGGACATGACCGCTTATCCCGGTCGCAATTCCCTCTATTTCCCAGTCGAGGCCGGCGACCTGAACAAATTCGATGCCACAATAAAGACGATTGCTGGGAGTTTGATCACGCTGGTCACCGAAGTCGAGGATCAGGGGCCCATGCCCGGCCTGGATCCGGTCAAACCAAAAACAAAAGACCAAAATAAGAAAATATCTGAAGATATCGCCGCGATCGGTCACGCGATGCGCTTGGCTTATCTGGGGAAGACGAATGGCAGCACCATACCATCAATGTTCGACAGTTGGTCTTTGGATCGCGACTTTATCAACCATGATATGCCCACGCTGGTTCCTGGGATATTCCTGACCAAAGGTGAATTGTCCGACCTGAAGAGCACGGTGACGCAATTGGCCATCGCGTTCAACAATGCGAAGAACAATCCGACCACACTTTATAGCGAATTACGCAGTGCCGCGTTACTATTGAGCCGCGATCCGGCAGCCCTTGCCAGCGGCAACGACAACGACGTGCGCCGAGCGATCCTAGGCGAATATCTGGAAGGTTTGCCCTATACCAGCCAAGTCATGGCGACCAGCCAGGAGCAATGGAACAACACGGATCCAGGCGATCAGCAGGAGTTGATCGATGGTTTGGCTCAGAAGGCCGACCTGTACCAACGGGCTTACGACAACGTCAGTGGTTGGGTAAAGCTCGCCGAAATGGCCGACGATGATGACAGGGTCAGCTTGATTCCGCTCGATACTCTGCCCTGACGGAGCGCGCCGATGGCCGGACTTCTGGAGGTAACGGGGCTGGAAAGACAGTATCGTTCGAGCGATGGCGGCTTTCGGCTGCGGATTCCCCATCTGACCCTCAAATCGGGTGAAATCCTGGTGATCATGGGTGAAAGCGGGTCCGGGAAAAGTACGCTGCTTGACATGCTTGCTTTACTCGCACCGCCCACCGTCTGCGATCGCTTCGTTTTGCACGCCGACGGTGTCAAGATCGACGTGGGCGAGGCTTGGCGCCAAGGCCAACGCGGGCAGCTCGCAGGCTGGCGGGCCCGTTATATGGGGTATGTGCTGCAAACCGGCGGCCTGCTGCCCTATCTGACCGTCCGCGACAACATTGCGCTGTCCCGGCGGCTGCTCGGTCTGACCGGAAATGGCCCGGTGCCAGCATTAGCGGCCGCCTCTGGGATCACCGAAATCATGGACAGGCTCCCCGAACAGCTTTCGATCGGTCAGCGTCAGCGGGTCGCAGTGGTGCGAGCCCTAGCCCATCAGCCTCGTCTGGTATTGGCCGACGAACCGACTGCGGCCCTGGATCCAGCCCGCGCTTTGGCTCTGGCTAAACTTTTGGCGACTGTGGTCGCCGAAACCGGAACCGCCCTGATCTTGGTCTGCCATGACCTGGCCGTCGCCGATCAGATCGGTGGCCGGCGCCTCTGGTGTCAATCGCTCACCGAATCAGGCCAGCCCGGCAGCGTGGTAACCTCGGGACACCCCTCATGATCCATGGTCTCGGTCACGGCCCGCAGCTCTGTCGTTTGGTGATGCGCGATCTTTGCCGGGATTGGTTGCTGGTGGTCTGCCAAGTGTTTGCGCTGGCTGCGGTCTTGATGCCGCTCATGGTGTTGCACGGCCTGCGCCACGGCATTTTGGACCCGTTGGTTCATGACTTGGCGACAATCCCGGCGATGCGGGAAGTTACCCCGCTTTATCATGCCAACCGTCGCTACGATCCCGCTTGGTTTGCGTCGGCTCGAGCGCGTGCGGATGTAGCTTTCGTCGTCGGGAATATCCTGGCCATTGCCTCTGAACTGCCGATCCGAACCGAAGCGTCTCCCGATCATGAGGTGCGCGCCATGTTGACGACCAGCGCCCCCGGCGACCCGTTGGCCTCCGACGATGGAGTAGGGTGGGATTTATCCGAAGGCCATGTGGTGGTGTCGGCCAGGGTTGCCCAAGACCTTGGGGTTGGGATCGGTGGGCGGGTGATCCTTGACGTTCCTCGCAAGCGCGAGGGAGTCGACGAAACCCTGCATTTGAATCTAAGCGTGACGGCCGTGGTGGCACCCGATCGGCTTTCCCTCACCCGCGCCCTGGTGTTCGTTCCCGAAGCCCTGGCCTTTGAAATCGAGCGTTACCGCAACGGCAAGGCTGTGCCCGAACGAGGATGGAATGGAGACGTGGCACCGGAGACGCCCATAACCTTTTCTCGTTTCCGGCTTTATGCCCGCACGCTCGAAGATGTCGCCGGGGTCACCGCGTGGCTATCGGGACTGGGCATTACCCCAGATAGCCGGCAAGAGGACATCGGCCCGGTGCTGGCTCTCAACCGGGCTCTCAGCACCATCTTGAATGTCTTGTCACTGTTCGCGGTGCTGGGCTTTCTGGTGGCCCTGGCTGCGATCCAATGGAGCGAAACCGAACGCAAGGCGCGCGACCTTGCCTTGCTGGCGCTGATTGGCTATGGGCCAGGCTTCCTGGTCGCCATGCGCCTGACCACCAGTCTGGTGGTGGTGGGTTTAGGGGTTGGACTCGGCACCGGGGCCTTTCTCGGCGTGGCCGAACTGATCAACGATCTGTTTCCGCACTCGGTAGGCGTAACCGCAGGTGCCGTCTGCACCCTGCCCGCCCTCAACTTCGTCGAGATTGCCTTGGGAGCCGCCTTGGTCAGTCTGATCGCCGGCACCACCGCCGCTCTGCGCGCGCTCTCGTTGGACTCTGCTTTAGTGTTGAGGCGCTGACGAACAATGCACAGCGTCAACGCATCAAGGCTGTCATCGGACGCCGGGCGGGTGTATCGGCACCATTGACTTCTTATGGTGTTAATTGATATCCTCTTTCCCTGAAGAGTCGTAAACAGGCGTCAGCGCCATCGGCGTCGTAAATAAAACCCCGTCCACGCTCGATCTCGGCGAGGGCGCTGACAATCCCGAGTCCGGGCCGATACGGTCGGTGTGAAAACATCGCTTCGACGACATCCGCCACCGCCACAATCCGAGCTTCGATCAGGATATCCTCTCCCTGGAGTCCCTGTGGGTATCCGCTCCCATCCATACGCTCATGATGCTGAAGGGCAACCTGGGCAACAGGCCAGGGAAATGCAACGCTTTTCAACACTTCATACCCAGCCAGCGCATGTTCTTGAATAAACTGAAACTCAATGGCTCGAAGTTTTCCCGGCCTGGATAGTATTTCTGCCGGTACAGTGATCTTGCCAATGTCGTGAAGATGCCCAGCAACTTGCAAACTGAGCTGGACCCCGATTTTTGGACAGCTGGCGAAGAGAGAGCCCCGCTCCTATAAGTGGTAGAACCATAGGAGCATTACGTGAAGCAGACTCGCAAAAAGCACACCGCCGAGTTCAAGG
>CAIXKV010000038.1 GCA_903920145.1 uncultured Rhodospirillales bacterium | reverse complement strand
TGCCGACGCCAGCCGAGGCGCAGCGTTTCAGCCGGTTGCTCACGGCTTGGAACGCGGTCTCCGACCTCGACGACGAGACCTTCCGCAAACTCTTCATCCACGGCCTGGACATTGCTCCCGCCACCCTGCGCCGCCTGCGTCAGGCCGCCGCAGGTTCGGCCCAAGCCAAAACCATGGGCCAGATGATCACGGCCAGCACCCCCCTCACCGCCGCCATCAAGGACATCGGTGCGGACCGATGGCCCGCGATGCTGGGGGGAATGCAAGACCGCGCTGACGCCGCGATGCCCAAGGGTTCGGGAAGCGACAACCGTTCAGCCTCCCGCGATCACGAGGACCAGCCCATCGACAGCGAACCGGGCGCGCCGCCAGTTTTGCTCGAACTCGCGGCCAGAGGGGGCGGCGGGCGGCGGAGGCAAGGCTGGTTTGACCCCGAGGACAACGAGCCGCCGGAAATCCCGAATATTGCTCCTCGACCCCGACAGACACCCGACCAACAAGGACCAACTGACCTGCCGCCACAGCACTCCGAGCCTGGGATGTGGCCCAGGTGGCCCAGTAAGAGGCCCGTCCGGCTCCCGCGCTCTCCGCTTACACCAAGAATTGAGGAAATCTACGCCGAAGAAATCTCCGAAGGTCATGGATTTGACGAGCACGGCTATCAATTCGGCACGAGATCTGAGTACAAGGACAAGATATTGAGGGTACTTCGGAGCAGTAGATCGTTGATAAGGTCTCTTGATGAAGATCGATTTGCCTTTTACGATGAGGACTCCAATACCCTGGTCATCGTGAATCCCAACGACCCAGATGGTGGCACGATGTACAAGCCGGATAAGGGCATCGCGGCCTTCTACAGCCTTGAATAGGTGATATGATGGAACTCAGCAGAAGCAGCGACAACACGCTCAAGGCAATCTTGACCCGAAAAGACTGGCTTGGTATCCAAGGCTGCATCCGGGAAACTCACAGCAGACTGTCCGATTCACAAGCCCGTTCCCGCATCGGGCTTGACAGAAATGACATCGACAATCTATTCCACTATTTCCTGTATGTCAGACGCAATGGTAATCCTGACTTGCTGCGTCAGTCTCCAACTCTGCTCCTCAGTAAGATCAATGAGGATGAATACCACCTGACTCTGTCGCATCGCGAAGGTGACGTCATTGTCAAATGCCTAGAAACGGCACTTCAATTGGTACCGAACCGGGAGTTCCAAACACTTCTGGGCGTATACCCGAAGGAAGCCACGGACTTACTGGAGCAATTCCGCGGCATGCTGTGACTTCCCGACCGCGTCCTCGCGTCTCCCGGAGACGTGAGGACGCTGATCGCGGTCTTTGCCCTACGCCCCGAAGCCGGCTTGGGCGCCCCCACTTGGTCTCGGCGGTGGCGCCAGCTTTTGGCGCCTGGCAAAAGGGTCTCCTTCGCGAGTTTGTCCTGCCGACGCCGGCCGAGGCGCAGCGTTTCAGCCGGTTGCTCACGGCTTGGAACGCGGTCTCCGACCTCGACGACGAGACCTTTCGCGAACTCTTTATCCACGGCCTAAACATTACCCCCGCCACCCTGCACCGCCTGCGCGACGCTGCCGCCGGTGCGGCCCAAGCCGAAACCATGGGCCAGATGATCCAGGCCAGCACTCCCCTGACTGCCGCCATCAAGGACATCGGTGCGGATCGCTGGGACCGCATGCTCGCGGGGTTGGAATCACAGGGGGAAAATGTCATAATGGTGCCGCCGACAAGCGCCCTTCTAGCGCATATCGGCGGTGATCAGAAAGCGAATGCTGACACCCCAGAACCTATACAGGTTGCTCAGTTGTATTTCACTGATCACGCCTGGGACCGAATAATAGAGCGTGGCTTTACACCAAGTCAGGTTATTGATGCTATCAATAATGGTAGCCGAACGGTACAAAAAAACGGGAATATAATGTGCAAAGGATCAGGATGTATTGTCATTATTAATCCATCTGGGGGATTAGTAACAATCATGAGATAATACAGTTTGACGCTTCGCTGTTTAGTGTAAGTGGGGCGTGGCGGCGTTGCAAGGCCGAGGGTGGCGGGGGCGCATCGACGGGGAAGGGCACATGGCATTGGCTGCGTGCGGCAGCCTATGCGGGAAGATGATGAAGCGAGTATCAACCTCCTATAAAAGCGGCCTTCGGCCCCGACAGGGGCCTGGCAGTTGTCTCCCTTGCCGCCAAGAGGTTATCGTGTCGTTCTGTTCACGACCCCTGTGAGGCTCCGACGCCACCCAAAAGCCGTAGCGAGGATGCAACAATTCAGTGTGCATCCTATGCCTTTTAAAAGTCGCGGGCAAACTTGGTGAGGGCGCAGTCATGATTCTAAATATCATAGATGGCCGGAAACGGCGATATCGGTGGACACGCGTTAAAGCTATTATAGAGCCAACGTGGCACGACAATAGTTGCAAAGACGCTGATCACGCATCTCCCTGCGGAGATGAGCTTGATTATGACGAAAGATTGGATATTTCTGTTTCAGATGCAATAAAATGGGCAGCCGATCTTAATTATTACGTTACTCTGTACGTTTACGATGTTGACAATACGAATAGATATTATTTTGAAGGAAATGACGTAAAAATCATGAATGATTAATGCTTTGACGTAACGAACACCGAGCGTATGGGGATGGCCAGAGTCATTGACACCGCCATGCCCCGGCTCAACGCCTTGCCCCAATGTCATCAAATTAAGCCCTATGAGGCATCATTGCCCGGCGCGGGTTTTCACCGGCACGGTGAGGGTGGCGCGTGAGGCTCCCCCCGTGCCTCCGGCGGGCAAAGGGCCGCGAGGCCCTTTGCAATCCTGGGACTTTTGCCGCACTACACGCCGGGTCGGATCGCTTCGCCCGAAGGCGGGGCGCGTGGCGGGGGCGCGTCTCCAAGACCTGATGATGCGGTTAACCTTCGGTCCGGTTGACGAAGCCGACGGCATCGGACGGGCAAGCCGACACAATCGCGGTCTTGGTCCAACCAGTCTTGGCACCTTCCAACCTTTCCGAGTGTCCGCCCCGTGTTGGCTCTGCCCAGCGCGGGGAGGCGGCATTGGCGTTGCCCGTCATGGCGACTTCGGATTACGGTGACAGGATTACGGGATTACGGTGACAGTGCAGTTATTAACAACGATACTCCGGGGATTACGGTGGGATTACGGTGACAGTGCAGTTATTAACAACGATACTCCGGATTACGGTGACAGTGCAGTTATTGACAGCGATACTCCGGCAAGCTAGGCTTGGGAATTCCAAGGCCACAATACGGAATTGGCTCCATTGGGGATTACGGTGACAGTGCAGTTATTAACAACGATACTCTGGCAAGCTAGGCCTGAGCATGGCTCGTTTCGCTCGCCTTATCGTTCCTGAGATACCACATCATGTGACGCAACGTGGGAACGGTCGTGAGCGGACGTTTTTTGGCGACGCCGATTACGCTCTTTATCGCGATCTGTTGGCGATAAACTGCAAGGCAG
>CAIXKV010000037.1 GCA_903920145.1 uncultured Rhodospirillales bacterium | reverse complement strand
GTCCACACACTGGGGCTTCGCGCGCATGGGCGCGCGGGGCCGCCGTCGCGGCCCGAGGACCGGCGATGTGTCAGTATCAGGGCTCGCCGGTATAACACCAATGGCCTTGGACGTTGACACGTCCGCAGCGCCCTCAGACGCCGGGCGGGCGCATCCGCGCCCCCTAGAGTCCACACACTGGGGCTTCGCGCGCATGGGCGCGCGGGGCCGCCGTCGCGGCCCAATACCGGCGATGTGTCAGTATCAGGGCTCGCCGGTATGATTTCTCGATTGTCGCCGTCACCCCCACTTGACGAAACTGTCACCATGACGGATGGTGTCCCGGTATGTCGGTGGAGGGCCCTATGTCAGGCGATGCCATGACCGGAGAGGAATTGCGCAGTCTCCGTGAGAATCGCAGCTTCAATCAGCAGGAACTGGCCGAGTTTCTGAACGAGAAACTGGGCCGCCGCTATGACCGTAACCGAATCAGCCGTTGGGAAAACGGTGCCGAGCGGATTCCTCAGCTCGTCGTTACCGCTTTGCGAACGTCCCCAGTCCCCAGTTCAGTGGGCATTCCGGCGGTTCATGTCGGGCCCGCCATGACCCTGGTGGTTTCGAATCAAAAAGGCGGCGTCGGGAAAACGGTGTCGGTGGCCAATATCGGGTTTCTTTTGGCCAAGACGGGCTGTCGGGTTCTGATCGTCGATGCCGATCCCCAAGCCAGCATCAGCATTCATCTGGGGGTCGATCCCCACGAATGCGAGTTGGCAAAAACCTCATTGTCCCAAGTCCTCTTCAACGATCGTCCGACCCGAGACGCCATTCGTTCGGTGTGCGATGGGCAACTGGACCTGCTGCCCTGTAGCATCGATCTGGCCGACGCCGACACCAACCTTGCCCGTGAACCCAATGGAACCCTGGTGTTACGCGAGAAGCTGGACGAGGTGCGCGACGAGTACGACTTTATCCTGGTGGATTGCCCACCCAATCTCGGGGTGTTGACGGTTTCGGCGCTGAACGCCGCCGACCAATTGTTGATCCCCAGCCAAACCGAAATGTTGAGCCTGATGGGCATTCCCAAGCTGTTGGAAAATGTCGTCAAGGTTCGTCGGCGGGTCAATCCACGGATTGGCCTGCTAGGCATCCTGCCCACCCTGTTCAAGGCTCGGCGGGTTCAGGATCAGGCCATGGTCGAAGAGCTTCGCAAACTGGCTCTGGCCCATAAGACCCGACTGTTTTCGCCGGTCAAGGATGTGGCCGACATTGCCAAAGGCGTCACCGCCGGTCGGCCCGCTTTAGAGTTGAACCCGAACATCGCGGGGGCCGAAGCTTACGAAGAAGTGGCAGAGGCGCTGCTGGAATTGCTGTCCGCTAAGAAGGAGACCATCCGTGGCGCCGCGTAAACTCAATCTCAGCAACACCGCACTGCTCAGTAAAGCGACGGCTCGGGCCAGCAGCCTATTCGCCGTTGACGAAGATCGGGCCTACCGCGAGCTGACCCTGTCACAGGTGCAGGTCAATGCCGACCAGCCCCGCAAATATTTCGATCCCGCCGAGCTGGAAGCCTTAGCGAGTTCCATCGATCGCCATGGCCTCCTTCAACCGATCGTGGTTCACGAGGTCGGCCCCGACCGCTACGAAATTCTGGCGGGTGAGCGGCGTTACCGAGCCTTTGCCTTGCGGGGACGGGACGCCATTCCGGCCATCGTGATGACGACCGAAGACCCGAAGGCTTTGGCTCTGGTTGAGAATGTCCAGCGGGTCGATCTGCATGCCCTGGAGATTGCCCAGTCCTTGCGGGAACTGATTGACGATAAAGGATTGACCCAGGAAGAGGCCGGAACCCTGATCGGCAAGTCCCAGGCCCATGTTGCCCGTTTGCTCGGCCTGTTAAAATTGCCTTCGGATTTGCTTGGAGAGCTGCCCGAACATCGCCAGGTGGGAACCTCCTTGCTGTTGGAACTCGCCGAAATCGCCGATCCCGACATGCAGAGGGCGCTTTGGCAGCAGGCCAAAAACGGCCTGACAATTCGGGAGCTGAGGCAAGCCAAGCAGGAGCTTAAAGTGCTATCGGCACCACCGCCCTTGCCGGTCGCGGCCAGCGCCTCCCCGGAGCCAGAGTCAGAACCCGCTGCGGTTGCAGTTCGTCTGTCCGAACCCACTCGCTCTCACTCTTCCCATGATCGCGCGGTCAAGGGAATCCGGAAACATGTTTTGGCGATTCAAGAGCTGCATGGGCAGGGGACGAGACTCAGCGCCCAGCACGTTGAGGCGTTGCAGGCCCTCAAGCGGGATATTGAGACGTTGTTGACGGCATAGGAACGTTCGTAGGCTCTGCCCACACTCGCAAAAGACCCGTCGGCCCTTCGAACCTTCCATACCGTCTTGAACTCAAGAAGGCTGCGCCTCCTTGCGGGTGCAGGGCGGACCCCTGCGAAAATTAAAGACCGGGGGCAACGGCTTCGGACTTTCGCCTCTCGCTCAACAGCCACAGCAGACCTCCGGGCAGACTGGTCAACAGGCTACACAAGCCATAGAGAATCGAGGTGCTCAAGGCGATGTCCGAAGGCACACCAACCAATCCCAACGCCGTCACCATCGCCAATTCCCGCGTTCCCCAGCCAGAGATGGAAATCGGCAGTGACGTGATCAACACCACCGGCGGTACCAAAACCAAAGCGTCCAGTATGGTTAAAGTGGCGCCCAATCCGTGGGCCAGAGCAAAAGCACACAGCGCCAGATTGGCATTGCCGATGAATGACCAAGCCATCGGCAGAAAGAGGCGCCGAGGAGAAAGGAAAAGCCGCCGGGTGTCTTCGGCCAGGGCCGCGAACCCGCGAACGATCCGCCACTGCCGAAAGGTGAGGGGAGTCCGGTCCAACAGCATCAAGCCTCCGATTCCGGCCACTCCAACCAGCGCTAGTCCCCGAAAGCCCCATTGACCGGGCACATCGGGAACCAACAACGGCAACAGGGCCGAAACCATCATCGTCAAGGACAGCACCGTAACGATCCGTTCCAGCATGACCCCGTTGATGGCTGTGGCCAACGGCACGTCTCGCTTGTGAACCCGCCACATCCGATAAGCATCTCCGCCCACGGCTCCCGGCACCAACAGATTGATGAAGGCGCCGACCCAGTGCACCCGGACCAGCCAGCCCAGCGGCAAAGCCACCCCGATACTGATCATCACTTGGCGCCACCGCTCTCCCGAAATCACCGCCTGAAGCGTCATGAGAGCGGGTGCTAACACCAGCATCGCCCAGGAGATGTTGCGAAGGTGCTCAACCAGATCGGCCAGATCGACCCGGTGCAACAGCCAAATCATCAACCCGACCGACACCGCGCACTTGGCACTCCACAAGAGGACTTTCATCTTTTACCTAACGGAATGGGATTGTCATGGCGGGTGTGGGCATCCCGGCGCCCATTCCAGATCATCGCAGTTCAAGCATGACCGGCGCGGCCTCTTGATGTGTTGCGCTGTCCCGGATCGAAACCGCAACCTGTCCGGGGCCGGTTATCAAAGCTGGTGGAACCGCAACTGTCACAGTGTTCTGGCCGGCATCAACAGCAGAGGGGAGGGGGGCGCCATTCCATAGGATCACTAGGCTTGACCGAGCCTGCGCCACCTTGACCCACAGAGTTGGAGCCACAGGAGCCCCGATGGTTATGACGGGCGGGCCAAAATTTTCAATCACCGGCGTTGCAACGGCGACCGACGCCAAAGGCTCGGTTCCGCTAATCTCGGTCAGTGTCTTGTTGTCCGCCTCTTGGCGATAAACCAAATGAGGCTGAGGCGCGTCAGGATCAGGACGATAATTGGCTTGGGTCACGACCCGGAAATACCGAATCTCCGGTGACATCAGCGCCTTCAACTGCGCTTGCTGCGCGCCGGAGGGCGACAGAGCCGGATCAACCAAATACTGGAGAAGATCGGCCTGCGTCTGATCCTGGGCGATCAGAGTCAGGGCCATGATTTTTTGACCGCGATGGGGCGCCATCACCTGATCAAAAATCGCCTGATCCTCATTCGCGGCAAACCGCCAAACCAAAATATTGACATTGCCAGCATGGGCAATGCCATTCATCAACACCACTCCCAGCACCGGAATCCAGGCCCGGACCAACCAACGCCGATACGGAACCTTCCGGTCCAAGGAGATGCCGAGCAAGAGGGCACAGGCGGCTAGCGGTTCGAAATCATAATAGATCTGCTCATTCTGGATCAAAAACGTCGGCAGCAACATGGCGCCGGCCCAGGCCAAAGCGAACAGGCCCAAAGGCCGGGCTCGGAGTCCTAGGGCGACCGTGACCAGGATCAACGCGCCGCCCAACGCGACAAACCCATTGCGATAATCGGCTTGCAGGGCTTCGGATAAGCCTAGCGTCGAGGATAAGTCCCCTTGTCCGGTGCCCATCAGCTGGCCAAAAGACAGATTCAGCAAGGTGCCAATGAAGGTCACCGACAGATGCAGGATTCGAGGAAAGTCAAAATGCGGCGTATAGGCCGCATAATTGGACCCATCTCCCATCGGCGGCAATCCCACCACCCCCACACGGACCCCGAAATAAAGCAGCACCACGCCGACGAAGGGCAACAAACGAAGCATGGCCCGCTGCTTCCATTGCCCTCCGGCCTCTCGGGACTGGAAGGTTATCAGCACGGCGAGCGCGAACAAAAACATCACGTTAAGGTCGCGTGAAAATGTACTAAGCAGGAAAAACAGCAGGGCGCCGGCCAAATCCCACCACCGACCTTCCTGATGGTGGCGCAGTACAAACAGCAAAGTGGCCAAGCCATACGTCAAGGCGCCGATATTGTCGATGCAGTTGATGTAGCCAACGATGGTCAAATGAATTCCCGAGCACAGGAACAAAGCCATGGCCAGCGCCCGCGCCTGCGGAGATTCGGTCAAGCGCAGCAAAACCCGGTGCAATAGCAGCGCAATCACCAGCAGGAATAGAAAATTCCGAAGGTGATGAATATAGGGATCAAAGGGCAGAACAAGCTGCGTGCCCATGCTCCAGGCAACGGCCGCCGGGCGGAAAAAGGGGCCAAAAGGCGTGAAAATCGCCTTAAAAAAGTCGCCGTCAGCCGAAAGATACAGGGAGCGGGTGATAAAATCTTCACCGAAGAAGTGACCACCGAAACCCGAATAGGTAACAGCCAACAAGACAATGGCGCCGAGACCGACGACCCCAAAGCTTTCCCGCATCTGCTTAGACATAAAAAAATGGCCCCTTTCAGCAGGAGCCTTCGGGGGCCACGGCACTTTGCCCTTGGCCCCACCGGAGCCAATGGCCCCAGGCCCCGTGATTGATCTCATCACGTCCCGAGGTCAAGAAGGCTGCACCTCCTTGCGGGTGCAGAGCAACGCTCTGCACAAACTTTGCTTAGATTTACAGTTGGGCGTGGGCGCGGCACCAGGCGACAGCCTGGGCCATCCCTTCATCCAACGCAACAGCAGGAGCGTAACCCAACTCGCGCTCGGCCTTGGCAATGGAAACGCCCACATGCCAATCGGCCTCACCGACCAGATGCAGAGGTTGCCAATAGCGGCCACAAGCCGCCAAAGCCATGTCGCCGAAATAGGCGAGGGGCGCCACCAAACGCGGCAAGGGCAGGAAGCGCGGCGGAACCCCCAAAGCCCGAGCCATCGCTTCAACCACCGAGCGGGTGGTATGAACCTGTCGATCCGCCACATAATAGGTTTGCCCAGCGGCGGCGGGATGAGACAGGGCCAAACGACAGCACTGGATCAGGTTATCGATATGCACAACGCTGCGGGCAAAATCACCGCCGCCGACCAAGGGCATCCGCCCGGCGAGAATCCGGCGGTAGATATCGACATGGCGGGCCGGAACTGGCGGGCCGTAGAACATGCAAGGCCGCAGGTTCACCGTCTCCATCCGATCCGACAGGGTCTTTATCGCCAACTCGGCTAGGTGCTTGCTCCGGCCATAATGGCTCATGGGCTTGGCCGGTTCGTCCTCGGTCAACAGATGGTCTTTGGACTCAGAACGGCCAGCGGCGGCATTGCTGCTGATGTGAACGAACCGCGTCACCCCAGCCGCCACGGCGGCTTCCGCCAAAATCCGCGTTCCCGTGGTATTAATATCATACCACTCGCGCGGACGGCGGACATGCAGAATGGCCGCACCATGGAGAACGCTGTCAATGCCAGCAACAGCCTTGGCCAAGGCCGCTCCATCACGCATGTCCGCGCGGACAACCTCGATATCCAGATCATAGTCGCGACGCAGGGTGGCTTCGTCGCAGGCCATGCCTGGAGCTACCAAACAGCGAACCCGCCCCATGCCTTCAGGAGGGGCATCGGCCAGTGACCGCAGCACCGCCGCACTTAACCATCCGGGAACCCCGGTGATCAGGGTATTGCCAAGACGCCGTAAAGTCATGGAGTTCAAAACCCCTTATTGGTTAAGCCTTGGTTACGCGACTGTGCGTGTCCGGCTCCAGGGCTGGTGCTTCTCATTCAGAGGGCGCCCATAGAGGCCAACCAGATCACGCCCTCTGATCTTAAACATGTCCAGAGTGTCAAAGATCACCGAGCGAATAACGCTGACTTTGGAGCCATCCTTATTGTCCCAATGGACAGGCTGATAGCGGCACGGCACTGAAAACTTATGGAACAGGAAAAACAGCTCGACATCAATCATTCCGCCATTGACTCGGCAATAGGGGAAGACCCGTTGAACAGCAAGAGCCGTGAATAGCTTAAACCCACATTGGCTGTCGATCACCGGCTTCTGGAAAACCACCAGATGCGCCAACAACTGGGCACACAAGCCGACGATTCGGCGCCATTTCGGCTCATTTTCCTGATAGGTCCGAACACCAACGGTCACGCCGCCCTCGGGAAGCTGGGCCAGCATCAGCTCCACCTCCTCAATCGGGGTGGCGTGGTCGGCATCCATAAACAGCACCCGATCATACCGGGCTTCCAGACATCCGCGCCTCACGGCGGCGCCCTTGCCTAACCGGCCCGGTTGGGTCAGAACGCGGATCACGCCGCGACCGCCGTCTAGGGCCAACGCCGCTGCTTGGGTGCGATCGGGGCTATCGTCATCGACCACCAAAATCTCGTAAGCGGAGAATCTTTGGTCTAAATACCCCAAAATCTCCTGCAAGGTCTGCGGCAGTCGCCGTTCTTCCTTATAGGTCGGAATCACGATGGAAAGAGGCGGCAACACCTCCCGCCCGGATTGTTGAGCGTCCGTCATGGCCAAGGCCCATCAATCCTTTACAAGCTTGAGATAGTAGAGGAAGAACCGATTCTTCAGACTAGCCACCCGCAAGGGACCGTGATGGAGTTCGCGCGCCACCGCCGGCCATTCCCGCAGATAGGGAGCCTTATAGCTCCATTCCTCGTCAACGATGGCGGCAAAGTTCCGCAAGCTGCCGGTTGGCGGGTAAAGACCAGCCCGGAACATGCGGAACAGCAGCCAGATTTGCGGGCTACCGGGAAAATCGATGATATAGAAGCGCCCACCCGGCTTGAGAACCCGATGGACCTCGGCCACAAAGGCCCGCACGCCCAGAGCCCCGCCCAAATGATGGAGCGAGTGGAGGTTGGTTACGATGTCGAAGCTTTGATCCGGGAACGGCATGGCATGCACGCTGCCCTCATGGATCACCGCCGGACCTCCCTTGGCCCAATCCGGATGCGGCGTCGAATCCAGCCCGGTCAATGAGGTAAACCCCCATCCATGCATCACGGACAGGGCCACACCCTGACCGCAGCAGGTATCCAGAACCGCCGCCGAGCGATCCTCGTCCTTCAGCCCAAGCCGTTCCATCTTGGCCGGATACTTGGCCTTGCGCTGGGAGTTGTAGGGTTCGAGGTAGTGGGCCGACTGCCAGGAAACACTTTCCACTTGTCACTCCCTATCCGCTGCCAACCCCGTTCACCGCCGATACGCGACTCCCGTCTTGTCCGCAGTGCGAACAGCGGGCGCGAAAAAAGCAGGTCACGAGCGCCAGAGCTGGCGCCAGCTCGCCCGGCACCCCCGCCAGCCCATCGCACAAGCAAGCCAGAGCTGTCAATGGGGATACTGCGATTTTGTAGGGTCATAATCATCGGGCCTTGATGGTGACTTATCAAGGCTGCCCTCAGACGCCGGGCGGGCGCATCCGCGCCCTTGGCTTCGCGCGCATGGGCGCGCGGGGCCGTCGTCGCGGC
>CAIXKV010000036.1 GCA_903920145.1 uncultured Rhodospirillales bacterium | reverse complement strand
CTTTGCGGATGTGGCGAAACCCATAAAAATAGGAAACAACCAGAATGATACCGGCAAACCCTAACCATGACAGAGTGCCGGCATCGGGCCGCGACGGCGGCCCCGCGCGCCCATGCGCGCGAAGCCAAGGGCGCGGATGCGCCCGCCCGGCGTCTGAGGGCAGCCTTGATGAGTCACCATCAAGGCTCGATGGTATGAGGGCAGACTTGATGAGTCACCATCAAGGCCCGATGGTATGAGTCGGGTTTTCACCATTCCGGCAGGCTTCTCGTTCGTCGATGAGTTGGCGCAAGGTATTTTCGAACGGTATGGCCGGGATCCGATCACCCTCGCCGGAGTCACGGTGCTACTGCCCAATCGCCGCGCCTGCCGGGCGTTGCGGGAAGCTTTTTTGCGTTTGTCCGAAGGCCGCTCCTTGTTGCTGCCGACTCTCAGCCCGCTTGGCGATCTGGACGCCGAGAGTCTGAGCCTGATGCTGGAGGAACTGCCCAATCTGGCCGGCAGTCTGGATCTGCCGCCAGCCATCGGCGAACTTCGGCGGCGCCTACTGCTGACTCGAGCGATTCTGGCCGCCCCCGGCTTGGCCGCCACCACGCCCCAGGCGGTGCGCCTAGCCGGAGACTTGACCCGGCTGTTAGATCAGGTGGAAACCGAACGCCTGAATTTCGACCGGCTCGCAACCCTGGTCCCCGCCGATTATGCCGAACATTGGCAGATCACTCTGGGCTTCCTGACCATTCTGACCGAAAACTGGCCGGTGATTCTGGCGGCGGAAGACTCCAGCGATCCGGCCCATCGGCGCAATCGGGTGCTGGAAGCCCAAGCTGCAACATGGCAAGCCAATCCCCCCACCGGGCCGGTGATCGCGGCAGGGTCCACCGGCTCGATTCCGGCCACCGGCGCCTTACTGGCGGTGATCGCCGAATTGCCCCAGGGTGCGGTGGTGCTTCCCGGCCTTGACACGGATGCTGACGAAAGAAGCTGGCAGGCCATCGCCGCCGACGAAACCCACCCCCAACACACCCTGGCCGAATTGCTGACCCGGTTGCAAGTTGACCGTCAGGAGGTACGGCCTTGGCGCCCTCATATCTCGGCTCCGCGCCCGGATCGCACCCGGTTATTGGCCGAAGTCCTGCGACCAGCAGCCACCACCGAACAGTGGCGGAGTCTCACCGGCCTGGATTCGCGCGTGCTCGATGGCTTTACCCGGATCGACTGCCCGACCGCTCAGGATGAAGCCGAGGTGGTGGCGCTGATGTTGCGCAACGCCCTGGAAATCTCCAACCGCACGGCAGCCCTGGTGACCGCCGACCGCTCCTTGGCCCGCCGGGTGGCGGCGGCGCTCAGTCGGTGGGATATTCTGGTTGACGACTCCGGCGGTCAACCGCTGGCGGATACCGCCGTGGGCAGCTTTCTCCGACTGGCGGTGGTGGCGGTGACGGACGGCTTCGCCCCGGTGCCGCTGCTGGCACTGCTGAAACACCCGCTATCGGCTTTGGGCGAGTCTCCGGTCGGATGTCGGGCGTTCGCTCGAGGATTGGAGCGGTTGGCATTGCGCGGCCCTCGCCCCGCTCCGGGCCTCGCTGGACTTCATGCCGCCCTCGAAGACGTGGCCGAAGATCGACTCCAACCTTCCATCCGTACCGGACTGGAGCGACTGGCACAAATCGCCACACCCCTCACGGCGTTGGTGGAAACCGGCAAGGCGCCCCTGTCAGCTTTGATCGCCGCTCACATCACCTTCGCCGAAGCTCTGGCCGCGACGCGAGATGGTTCCGGCGCCGAGCGGTTGTGGCGTCATGAAGACGGCGAATCCGCCGCCGGCTTTATCAACGAGCTGCTGTTGGCGGCCTCCGATTTCCCAACGGTCGCCGTCGGAGATTATCCCGGCTTGTTCGAATCGCTGTTGGCTGGTCGGATGGTTCGTCCGCGCTTTGGCCGGCATCCCCGGTTGGCTATCCTGGGGCCACTGGAAGCCCGGTTGCAGCATTACGACATGATGATTCTGGGCGGCCTGAACGAAGGCGGTTGGCCGAGCGAGCCCGCCGCAGATCCCTGGTTGTCGCGCCCCATGCGTAAAGCATTCGGCCTACCGGCACCCGAACGGCAGATCGGGCTTTCGGCCCACGACTTTGCGCAAGCAGCGCTCGCCCCCGAAGTGGTCCTGACCCGAGCCGAGCGGGTCGAAGGTGCGCCAACGGTGCCCTCCCGCTGGTTGTCCCGCCTGGAAACGGTGCTCCGGGCGCTTGGGTTCAAAGACCGTCAGGAACGGCAGTTCGAGGATCAATGGTTGGCCTGGGCGCGGCAACTCGACCAACCGATCCGCGTCCGCCCCATGGCAGCCCCAGCTCCCCGGCCTCCGGTGGCGGCGCGGCCCCGAAGGCTGTCCGTCACCGAAATTGAAACCTGGATGCGCGATCCCTACGCCATTTATGCTCGGCATATCCTCCGCCTCCGGCCTCTGGACCCCATCGCGGCGGATCCCGGCGCGGCAGAGCGCGGCCAGTTCATCCATAAGGCGCTGGATGACTTCATCGCCGATTGGCCGGATGCCCTGCCTGCCGATGCCCAAGAGCGTCTTTTGGAGCATGGCCGAACCGCATTCGGGGCACTGTTGGCCCGCCCCGAAGTATGGGCCTTTTGGTGGCCGCGATTCGAACGGATTGCGGCTTGGTTCATCGATCAGGAACGGCAGCGGCGCCCCCTGATTCGGCCTCTAGCCACTGAAGTTAAAGGGGGGCTTGAATTCGATGGACGAGCCGGATCGTTCTTGCTCGTAGCCAAAGCCGACCGCATTGACCGCTTGCCGGATGGCCAACTGGCCATCATTGACTATAAAACGGGCGCCATTCCCACAACCAACGACATCGCCCTGGGCTTCTCTCCCCAGCTCCCGTTGGAGGCCGCCATTGCAGCGGCGGGCGGTTTCAGCGGCTTGGAACCCGCACAGATTGGGCAGTTGGCCTTTTGGCGATTGAGCGGCGGCGATCCGGCAGGAGAAGAGCGCGTTGTTCGTGGTTCGGCGGCCACTCTGGCCGAACAAGCCCATGGAGGACTCGAAGCCTTGATTTGGGCGTTCGATGACCCTAGCACGGCCTATCGTCCACGCCCCTGGCCAGAACGCGCCCCCCGCAGAGACGAGTACGCTCATTTGGCCCGAACACAGGAATGGTCGGCGGCGGGTGGGGCTGGAGAGTGATACCGGCGAGCTATAACGATGACACACTGCCGGTATCGGGCCGCGACGACGGCCCCGCGCGCCCATGCGCGCGAAGCCAAGGGCGCGGATGCGCCCGCCCGGCGTCTGAGGGCAGCCTTGATGAGTCAACATCAAG
>CAIXKV010000035.1 GCA_903920145.1 uncultured Rhodospirillales bacterium | reverse complement strand
TTTAAAATATTTAAAAGAAGCTCAACAAAAATAGAATTTTCAATGGATCTCCCAGATATATTAATTGCCATACCAACGGCTGATCCATTATTACTTCTGGATCGAAGCAAGGCAATAGCCCGACTACAGACGGCTAAATCAAATTGTTCAATAACGCCAATTTGTTCAGCAAAACGAATATCCTCAAATGGACTTTCTCCTTCTTGAAAACGAACTAAAATTTCAAAATGATGTAAATTATTGAATTCCATGTCAATAATCGGTTGAAACCACAACTCAAATTTTTGTTCACGAACATTAATGATGAAATCATCCATTCGCTTAAGAGTATGACCAACCATTGTCTCGAAAGTTTCCAATAATGATTTAGTAGATGTATTTTCTCCTGGTGTCGATGTTACAAATTGATTAACTGTATATTTAATAGCTTTTACTAAGTCATCATTTGTTAAGTTTCCAACTTCAATGGCTATGTTTTGCTGGACGCACGATAGATTTAGTCCTGCATTGGCGCCCTCGTGCCGAATATCAGCAATTTTTTCGAATAACAGATTATTCCCAGGTTCGTGGAGGAGGCCAAATTTATTGTAAGCCAGACGGCCCACTGAATCACCATCAATTGAGGCGTTACGTAATAGCCCCCCAATTTTTCTGATTAAGGCAGAAGCGGTCTCATCGGTTGGATTGTTGGTCAATCCATGAACATCGACGAGAACAATTTCAACGGGATAAGGTGTGCTTTTTGCAGCTAATGCAATATCCTTAGCTACATTGATAAAGCTCTCCGGATCAAGTAAACCGCTTTCAACGTCATGACAAAGAGGCGTTGAACGCAAGGACAGGGGCTGCCGCAGATGCGTCAAGGCGCAGGAGATTCGATCTTCGGTCCCAGGCAGTCGGCAGGCGCTGAATAGGGCATAGCGCGCCGTTCCATCTCCACGGGGCAAGGCCAGTCGAACTTGACAGGGACCGTAGCGAGTGCCGATCGCCATGCCCATGACCTGAGCCTTTAAGGCCTCATGATCAACCGTATCAACGATGGATAGCCAATCTCCACCGATTAACTCCGCTTCGGTTCGTTCGGTCAGGCCAACCGTCGCCCCGATGGCAAAGACAATCTTGCCGCTCATGCCGATTTCAAAGAGCAGATCGGCACTAGCGAACGCGAGAGACAGAAACCTTTGGGCCGGCTTGATCGGCACGGTATCGAGTTTGTCCCCGGTCATGACATATCCGCTGCGGTGAAAGGGAGCCGGACTCATTATAGGACGGAGCCAGCTTGACAGATAGAGATATACGGAAAAGGTTTGACAGAAAGGGGGGAGGGGAGCTTTGTTCGCTTGCTTACGATCTTAAAACGTTTTGGTGGTTATATCACACTGATATAAGCGGGTGTTAATCTGGCCTTTATGCTTTCAAGGCAAATTACCTTAAATTCAATCGACCAGATCAACTAAGAGCATAGATTGTTGCCGTTTTATGGCCTCCACGGCATAATCGGAACTGTGGAAATGCTATTCATAGGCGAGCCGTCGATCATTTTTGTGCTATAAACCAGATAAATAAGAGTATTTCTTTTTTGATCAAACATTCTAATCACTCTTGTTTCCTTAAATAGGATAGAAGTATCCTCACTAAAGACGACTTCATTATCCTTTAGTTGAGATGGCATAGTAATAGGCCCGATCTGTCGGCAGGCGATCGAGAATTTAGACGGATCCGAGGCCAATCCCAAAGAGCCGCTAATGCCTCCAGCCCGCGCTTGACTAAGGTGGCAGGTTACGCCGGGAATTTTGGGATCATCAAAAGCATCGATACAGATTTTATGATTCGCTCCGATCAGCTTCCAGGCGGTCGTTACGCACCCGATTTCTTCGCTCAGGGCCGGGCTGGCAATCAGGCCCAGCGTCAGGATAAGAAGCGCAGCTTTCGTTTTCATGGTGGCCCTCGTCGTGGAACGGGATGCCAGAGGCATCCGGGGTAGTCTTGCGTCGGATTCCCGATCGGGTCAACCCGGAGAGCGTCAGGCTGTGATCCCACCTTCCATGATTGGGCGTGAGCGGCAAAAGCCACGAAGAACTCGGCTAAATCCCGATCCAAACACCCAAATTCTCTAGCACCAATCCACCCGGCTGGTTTATAAAAGTCCATCGGTTCGAGTTCGGGCTATGCCAGGAAGTATCGTGAGGGTTGCGACTGGCTGGCCATAATTTCCGAGCCCGAGTGGTTCTCTGTTTTTCAGCGAAGGTTCAGATCGTGCATCCCGACCCTGCTGTTGTCGGAGAGATCCGCATCACTTATGAGCTTCATTCCTTCCGGGACCAGCAATGGTTTCGTTTGAACGCTTGGGATCAGCGTACCGAAGCGGTTGCGGCTGCCGAACAGATATTCTCGGAACAGACAGTGGATGGCGTTCGCGTCGTCCGTTTGGAGTATTACGTCGACTATGATTTCATTGACAGCATTATTACCTTTAAGCGATTAGTCAATGACGTTGTAGAACCCGACCCTTTGGCGCCGGCTTCTGAAATCGGAAGTAGCTTCTACTGGCGCCAAGTAAGCGATTTCTTCCGGGATCGCAGCCGCGATGAGTTGAGAACACAACTCGGGCGTTATCTAGAAGATCGCCGGATCACGGCATTGGAGTTGGTTTATTCGGAAAAGCACTCCATCGACCTCGATAATGCTGGCACCATTTTGCAGGGCTTGATCCAGCGAGTCGCACTGCCGGTCGCCCAGGCAGGAAAGCTTTCAGCGGCAGGGCTGTATAAAGATATGATGTCGGTGTGGAGCCAGTTGGTGCTCCAGCTGCGTAGCGATTCGATGAACAACAAGCTGCCACGCCTAGAAGCAGGAAACTTCCTGGAGGTGGCCACTCAGCTTGAAAAACAGTTTGGCACCGAAACATCCGCATACCATATATTTCGGGCGATTGTCGTTTACCTGATGGATGCGAAGACGTGGCTTGAGAAGCTAGATCGAATTGGTCAGCTTTATGAGCCGGAATGTAGTCGTCGGCATTTACGGTTTTTAGATACCCAAGCCGCCGAAATTCTTTCCATGGCGGGGCCGTTTCGTGAACTTCTAGACGATGGCGCCGATCGAGTTTCGGTGTTTGGGACCGTCTCCAGCCTATATGGCGGCAGTTACAAGGCTCCGGCAGGCGGTTTGCCGGTCGGGGTCGCCGTCATTAATACCTTGATGTCCGATGGACGGATGCCGCGCGTCCGCGCAACCTTGCGGCGACGATTGCTACGGGAAATGATTAGCCGGCAGCCCTTGGTCGCGGGGCGGGCGTTGATGGCGGAAATCGAAGCGCTGAATCAAATCATTCAAATTTTTAAGACGTGCGCTCCGAATCTGATCCAGGACGAGGAGATGTCTGAGGCGTTGGTGTTCCGCGCCACCCGGTCGATTTCCGTCCAGGGTGTGGCCGAGTCGATGAATGCGGTCCCCAAGGTCATCGATAAATTGACCGCATTAAGTAAATTGGCGAATCTGGTTCCCGGAGCTTTCAATAAGGCATTGGTATTTCGCCATTTTCGTTCCGCCTTACCGCCGGATGAATTGGTCCGTATTTGTTTGCGTGAAAGTGGTAACCGCATGACAGCGGTGACGATGCTTGCCGATATTCAGAAATCAGTGCTTGCGCTACCGATCGATGAGACCACGCGCACAGATATCCTTGGAGCGATTGACGCTGCCTTGCTCGATATCTTCAAGAATGACATTCTCTTGGCGGCCAATCGCAGCTACGCTGATCGTTTGGTGTTGTTGCTTAAGGTTTGCTCTGGAATCCAACTAGCCGATGGCAAGGCACGGGCGCTGGCGGTGGAAACCATCAGCCGGGAGTTCCGTAACCCCAATTTCCTGCCCTTGATTAAGGGCCGGTTCAAGAGCCAGGGTGAACTCAAGGATATGCTGATGAAGGTCAAGCTGTTCTTGGCCAGCGACAAGCCCGGTTGATATCCGCACGTTTCCTGACATTGGTTGAAGGTCGCCCGATAATCGCATAATCTATAAGCGGTTTTTCGTGGAGGCGGCGATGGCGGGAGCAGATCTAGCGTTTGCTGTGCAGCCCGAATTGGGCGAAGCACTGGCGGTGTGGCGGCGGTGGCTAGAGAATGAGCGTCACGTCTCGCGTCATACCTTGTCGGCGTATCTGACGGATGTTCGGGCTTTTCTCGCTTTTCTGACCGACTATCACGGGCGACGTCCCGGTTTGGCCGATTTAGGCGACGCCCGTTTGGCGGACTTCCGCTCGTGGCTATCATCCCGCGCGACCGATGGCTTGGTCGCGGCAAGCCGGGCCAGAGCCTTGGCCGGGGTGCGGAACTTCTTTCGCTGGCTGGACCGTAACGGGTATTTGCACAATACCGCTATTGGCTTGGTACGTCATCCACGACTCCGCCGATTGGCGCCGCGTCCTGTCTCTGAACGGGATACACCGGATCTTCTGGACCAAGCTGCAAAAGAAGGCGGAGCGGTTTGGGTTGGCAAACGGGATCAAGCCCTCTTCACAGTGCTGTATGGTTGCGGTCTGCGCATTGATGAGGCGCTGAGGCTAAACCGGGGACAGGCTCCGATCAGGGGGAGCGACACCGAAGCGGTCAGAACCTTGGTGATCACGGGGAAGGGGCGTAAGCAAAGAGTGGTGCCGGTTTTGCCAGAAGTCGTCGAAGCTATACAAGCCTATCTGGCGGCTTGCCCCTTTGGTGGCGATGCCGATGGTCCACTCTTTGTTGGGGTCCGGGGCAAACGATTAAATCCTGGCGTCGCTCAACGTCAATTGCGGGCGGTGCGGGGAACCTTACAGCTTAACGACACTGTAACACCCCATGCTCTTCGGCACAGTTTTGCCAGTCACCTGTTAACCGATGGAGCCGACCTGCGGACCATCCAAGACTTGCTTGGCCACGCCTCGCTGTCGACCACCCAGCGCTATACCGAGGTTGATGCCAAACGGTTAATGGCCGTCTACAAAAACGCCCATCCGCGAGCACGGATGGGCGAATCTTAAAGACCCAAGGCTCCGACACCCACCCCCGGCCTTTCCGAGCCAGGAGCAAAGGGCCAAACGGCCCTTTGCGAGGGCAAACAGAGCTAATAAAATCACACTGTTCCAATTATTTGGTAACCACAGGGGCAACCAAAGCTCCCGTTGCGCAGCCTGTAATCAAGGCCGCACCAATGACCGTTCCGAACACGCGAACCGTTGCCGGCAATGCGGCGGTGCCGGTAACCCAAGCGGCCAGCTCGGCAGGACCAATCACCAGAGACGCGCCGGTTCCAGCCAATCCACCAATGGCACAGCCTTCTTTTGAAACGGACCAGCCACTGGCGTTGGAGACTTCAACCACCGGAGCCGGCTTGGCAACGGCGGGCGGGGCCGTCGGAGTCGGGGCTGTTGCTGTCACAACGGAAGCCGCCGGCGGAACGGGAAGGGCAACTGGAGCCGGTGCCGGAGGCGCCACAGCAGCCTGAGCGGCGGGTTTAGCTGTCGGGGGAGGCGTTACAGGCTGTGCGGCAACCGGGGGCGAGTTATCACTGTTCGCAGTCAGAGACGCGGAAACCCGATGCGCAGTTTCTTTCACCCAGGCAATGGCATTATCGGCAACATCACTATGGAATACGCCCTTCACCCACGCCGCCGTGTCCAAGCTGGCTTGTCTGAACGAGGAGGTTGGTAGCCAGGGAGCCTGCTGGGAAATGTGTTTGGCCAGGGCCGGAATCTCCGTCTCTGGAGCCGATGTCACCCAGGCATACATGGAGGCAGCAATTTCGGCCGGCTGGGCTCGAGTGATTTCAGCGGACGGGGCGGCGCTATGGGTGACTTGCCAGCCCCGCTGAACAAAGGCACTGGCACCCGTCAATATCAGAACCGACAAAAGCGCAAACATGACCAATCTGGACATCATATGACTCTCCACCGGCTCAAAGTATGAAAACGCAACGGATCCACAATGCCAAATTCCGAAATTGGGTCGAACACCACCGATCCAGATGCGAACCCAATTCCGACTGGCTGGCACCGCCGCCAAGGCCGGCGACGGCGGCGGTGCCTGGACCGGATCATACTCCGAAGAGGGGGGTAGAATCCAGGGGTGTGATCTTTATTTGGAATTCCGGGGCTTCGGGTATTGCAGAAGGTTCATCCAGGCCGAAAAAATATAGGTCGTGGATTTGATCCAGAAACGAGTATACTCGGAACAGTTCTGTGCCATGTCTTGATCCATTTTGTTGATGCCACACGGCAGCCCCAAGCATCGAATCGCTTCGGTTGGGCCGTGTCATGGTCGGATTCCGGTCAGGCCGGACGCCATCCTAGACTGCCACAGCCTTGTTTAGGCCGCAAGGGAGGTCTTTTATTAAGACTCGAGAAATGACAACCCCATCGCATCGCACTGCGGCGGGGTTGCTGGCCCACTACAGAGCAAAGAGGTTCTTACTGATCACCTCTTTTGCCATCGTCTCATGGACGAAATCGAACAAGATAATGCCCAGTTTCTGTCCCTTGGGGATCGGAAGTAGCTTTTTATAGACATAGTCATTGATAACTTGCGCCGCATCGCCTGGGTTGGGGAAAGTGCTGTCGCCGGTACAACTGCAAAAATTGAGGATCATCTCACCAGCCCCAGCCGTCTTCGCTTTTTCAAGGCCATCGTCGATAAATGTCTCTTTCTGCGTCAGGCTTTTTGTTGTGTAACAATCTTGCACCTGAACATATTGCTCGATTTTTGTCGTTGCCTGATAATGGAAGCTGAAAATTATATTATCTTCCCATCCATTGTAAAAATTAAGGCCATATGATGACGTCTCTGACGAGAACCTGCGGGCTAAAACAACATGGCCGCGCGCCTGCTGAAGTATCGGGATGGCATCATCAACGATAAACAGTGAACCAAATTTTTTAATATCCGTGGTAACAATGTTTTCAAATATTTTTTCGTCGTAAGCTTCGTTCTTGATGCTCATAATAATAGTTTCTGAGGGGTGCTGTTTGAGGAAATTCTCACACTCTTGGAAGATGCCGGTGATGTTACCGCCCTGGATCGTGATACCGTGGGCGAGGCGGATTTCATAATCTTTTACCGCTCCACGGATATCGAGGAAGCGCACCCCGGCGTTAAGTTGGTCGGTGGTGCTGAGGTCTTGGCACTTGGCCATGGTCCACGATCGCGACGCAGTATCGTGGCTGCCAGGAATGGCAATATCGGCAAGACAGGTTGCCCCAGCGATCTTTGACATCCAAGTCTTGGGGTCAATCTTGCTGAAATCACGACTGTCCTGAAGGACGAAGCTGTTGCTTGCCGCCTTCTTGTTAACCGACTGGGTCAACAGGTATTGCGACGCATACGGCCCGTCCAGGGTATAGGTGCGGGGACTGGATGGAATACCGTTGTGGGCGTCGTACTGGTCGTTACGGAACTCTACCCATGCGCCGTTCGACATATCCAGCCTCATGGTGAACCATGCGCTTTTGGCCTTGCCGTTTAGTTCTTCGCTCCGCTTCTCCGACATGGCGGAGGCGATGGTTACAGTGTTGAAATTATGATCAGGGCGCGAATCGCCATCCCAGTCATAGCTATCAACCCCGCTTACCGTAGTGGTAAAACTGTTTTTCGTCTGATTTTCAAGGCGCAGGCTCGTTCCATGACTCGACATATTGACCTCCGACGCTCATTCAAGTGTATGTAAAAAATATTGTAGCGTATAGTTATATGCTACATTTCTATTATAAACTTTTTAGCGTTTCATTTGCATGAAATAATCTATTTTGCGAGCCTTGATGGTGACTCATCAAGGCTGCCCTCAGACGCCGGGCGGGCGCATCCGCGCCCTTGGCTTCGCGCGCATGGGCGCGCGGGGCCGCCGTCGCGGCCCGATACCGGCGATGTGTCAGTATCAGGGCTCGCCGGTAT
>CAIXKV010000034.1 GCA_903920145.1 uncultured Rhodospirillales bacterium | reverse complement strand
GGCCCGCGCTGCCATCGCCGAAGGCCGCAAGCCAGTGTGATGCCGGCGAGAGTCCACACACTAGGGCTTCGCGTCCACGAGGACGCGGGGCCGCCGTCGCGGCCCGAGGACCGGCGATGCGTCAGTATCAGGGCTCGCCGGTATAAGTCATCCCATCCTGGTCCCCGTGGCTGTATTGGCGACCGCTTCCCGGTCGGCAGCACTGGCAGGCGGAACAGCGGGAAAGCCTGCCAGTCGAGAGGATTCGACGGGCACTGGACGGGGCATCGGTGAGGCGGTGGCAGGCACCAGTTGGACGTCCCCTAACACTTGGCCGCCGACATCAACTTCCAATTCGGCATACCGGATAACCCCTTGGACGCGCCCGCTGGCCCGAACCCGTAGGCGGCCATGGACGGTCAATTCGCCCTCGAAGTGTCCGGCGATTTCGGCTTCGGCAATCTCGACCGATCCTTTGAAGGTTCCGGTTTCGGCAACCTCCATATAACGGCCCTCCCGAAGCCGGGCCTCGACGGTTCCCTCAATCATGAGAACGTCACAACAACTGATTTCGCCCGAAACCGAAATCTCTCGACCGACGATCAGTTTTCTGGCCTCGCTGGTTGCCCAGGCTTCGCCGCCACCGGATCGACGCGGTTGCGCGTTCTGGCCGTCCAGACTCCGGCGATGAAGGTCGGTCTTGCTGCTTCCGCTCAAGGGGAAACTGGCGGTGGGTGGGGTTGGTGGTTTAGCGGTAGTGGTGGACATGGTTTTCCTCGTCCGGATCCGGCATCGGCGGCGTGGGCGTCGCTGATGGACCGACTCTGATTCGCCGTGCCGGTAACACGGCTCGACGTATTACGGCAAGCGCCGAGTCGGAATCGAGGGGGTTTCACCGACCGGCAGTCGATGAAAGATGTGGACCATAAAAGCGGTCGCGATGATTGGAGCCAGGAGGTTAAGCACCGGGACCGCCACCAACCCAGAAATGACCACACCGGCAATGGAGAGGTGAAGCTTATAGCGCCGTCTGAGGGCGGCCATATTTAGCAGGTCAAGGCGCCGGGCGGCAACCTGTTCGAAATACATGCGCCCCAAAAGATAGCCGTTGAGAGCCAAAAAAACGATGAAATTGATACCAGGGATCAGATAAAGCGGGAGCATCAAGAGGTTAAGCCCCAGGCTGACGATCAGAAAGCCCAAAGCTGCTCGCATCTGTTCGGCAAAGGATTGAGGATGCGGTGGGGGGAGGTGAGGATAATGCCGGCGTTCGACCGCCGATGCCACGTCGTCAAGGAACAGGCTGGACAGGCCAGGAACCACGGCGGGAAACAGCACCGCCGCAAGCCAGAGCACGGCGACGCCGCCAAGCAGGTCGACCAAGGGGTCTAGCCAGGCAATGCCGGTCACATGCAGGATGGCCAGCACAGCCGAGACCGCCATGGCCAAGGCCACGAAGGCGCCGAGAGTGGCGGCAATACTGATCCAAATCACCCGCCGGATCGGCGGATCGGTGAGTTGCAGAATGGCGCGGAGAAGAGCGGCGATCATGAGGAACTCTCGGAGAAGGGGGCTACTGACCCGCGATGCCATTGGTGACGTAGCCCTTGTGTCCCGGTGAGCATGACGGACCCGTGACCATGGCGCGGTGCTGGTTTCTAGCTATACTGCGCCCGGAATACCACTGGTGGACCTATAAGGCACACTCCCTGAACAGCAAGGATACGGTAAAGAATGACGCGGGCGGATTATGATGTCATCGGCATCGGTAACGCGATTGTCGACGTGTTGAGCCATGCCGACGACGCTTTCCTGACGGCCAACGGAATCGAGAAGGGCGCCATGACCCTGATTGATGCTGCGCGCGCCGAGGAGCTGTATGCTCGGATGGAAGCGGGATTAGAAATTTCTGGCGGCTCGGTTGCCAACAGTATGGTGGGGATTGCCTCTTTCGGAGGGCGGGCCGCTTATATCGGCAAGGTTCGGGCCGATCCGCTCGGAGAGGCCTTTGCGCGCGATATCCGGGCCGCAGGGGTTCGTTTCACCACTCAACCGACCAGCACAGGTGCGCCCACAGCCCGCTGTCTGATTCTGGTCACGCCGGACGCCCAACGCAGCATGAACACCTATCTTGGAGCCTGTGTTGAACTTGGCCCGGAGGATATTGTCGAGGCCGATATTGCCGGGGCTCAGGTCACGTATCTGGAAGGGTACCTGTGGGATCCCCTCCAGGCCAAGAATGCTTTCCGCAAGGCCGCCAGCATCGCCGTTCAGGCTGGCCGCAAGGTTGCCTTGAGCCTGTCCGATGCCTTTTGTGTTCATCGACATCGGGACGAATTTTTGGAGCTGGTGGCGGGGCCGGTCGATATTCTGTTCGCGAACGAACAGGAAATCTTGGCGCTGTGTGGGACGGCTCATTTTGATGAGGCCGTCTCCCAATTGCGCAACGGTAACACGTTGGCCGTGTTGACCCGAGGCGCCGAAGGCGCCTTGGTGGTGAGTGCCGGGGGCGTTCATGCCGTTCCGGCGGTTCCTGTCGCCACCGTCGTTGATACCACCGGGGCCGGCGATCTGTTCGCGGCGGGCTTCTTGTATGGTTACACCCAAGGCCGCGCGCTGCCGGACTGCGCCCATCTGGGAGCCGTCGCCGCCGCCGAAATCATCAGCCACGTCGGCGCCCGTCCGTTGGTGCCATTGGCAGAGCTGATGGCGAAGTAATACCATCGGGCCTTGATGGTGACTCATCAAGGCTGCCCTCAGACGCCGGGCGGGCGCATCCGCGCCCTTGGCTTCGCGTCCACGAGGACGCGGGGCCGCCGTCGCGGCCCGAGGACCGGCGATGTGTCAGTATCAGGGCTCGCCGGTATTAACCCTTTCGGAAGGTGTACTACTCGTTAATTGGGAAAATTTTTGCCAAAATGACTAATAATTTATAATTAAATAGCATATATCATCATAGCAATGCATAATATTATACGCAATCTTCGGAAATTACCTATATATACCTTATTATTATTTCTACAATCTCTTAATGATTAATGATAATTTCGAGTTTCATGGTGGTATTGTGTGTTATGAAAATAAAAAATTTGCCATGATACGTCCTGGAAGCGCGGGCATCTTGTCCGACCTTTGTAAGCTCCGCCGGAGATCGGCAACCCTTTGATTTTGTAGCAATAAGCGGGCAAGATAACTGCGCTCTTGGTTTCGCCTATGGCTGGGCGAAACCACAGTCGCGGCCCGAAGATCGACGGTGTGTCATGATCAAGGTTTGCCGGTTTAAGTATATTCCGAAGCTAGACAGCGCTTGCGGCACAGCCGACGGTCCAGCATCGGGATTAAAGCGTATCGACGTGAACCGATAGCCTGTAACGGGCCGTTTGTAGCGATTTGATTCTTCGAAGCGCTGCGGATATACCCCAACGGCCCACTCAAAGGAGAGACTCCCATGGAATTCGCCGGAAAAATTCAACCGATCCTCGCCCTGATTGCCGGTATTTTGATTTTGGTCAGCCCGCAACTTCTAAACCTCATTGTCGCAATATACCTGATTTACGTCGGAATTATCGGAATCTCTCATTCGGGTATGGTGCATTTTTAGGCTGAATCAGTCAACTTACACCAAAAAAAGGAAATAAATACCGCTTATTCGTCATTTACACTTCGATTTCAAGGCCAGAACGTCAGAATTAATACCTGAAATCGAATGTTGAAAGTGTCGCAGCCAATAGAAACGTTGCTGTCGATTTAATACCGGACATGGTGTTACCTTCTTCACTGATCATATCGGGAACATGTTACCCCCCGGTTCTACAAAGAAGGACCCAGCGATGACGTCACATGATGGTCAAGTGTCTGCAGGTCCAAAGAAAGAGGATCTGGGATCGGTGGCGAAACAAAATGTCACAACGGAGCTAGGCCGAACGATCGACTTTCCAGTGGTCGGACTGGGGGCTTCAGCCGGGGGACTGGAGGCTTTCCGGCGATTTTTCGAGGCCGCAGCCCCCGACTGGGGCATGGCCTACATCCTGGTTCAGCACCTCGATCCGACCCATGACAGCATGATGGTCGAACTGTTGGCCAAGCGCACGTCGATGATGGTCCAGCAGGCGGTCGAGGGCATGCCGATCCAGCCCAATCAAATCTATGTGATTGCGCCTGGGCGTTATCTGGCTATCAAGAACGGTACGTTACACCTGTCCACACCAAAGGAGCATCACGGCGCCCGCCTGCCCATCGACTTTTTTCTCTACTCTCTGGCCGAAGCCTGCGGCGAGCGCGCCGTTGCCGTGATTCTCTCGGGTACCGGCAGCGACGGCAGTCTTGGACTGAAGGCGGTCCACGAACAGGGCGGGGTGGTGATTGCGCAGAAACCCGAGGATGCCGCCTTCGATGGCATGCCGCGTAGCGCCATCACCACCGGATGCGTGAATCTGGTGCTGCCGGTGGCAGAGATTCCCGAAGCGATTCTCGTGCGCTGCCGGCTCAAACTCTCGGCCCCGAGCGTCACCTCCGAGCGACGGGACACAGATCCCGACACCGTGGCCAGCCACCTAACCGAGATCATCACGGTGTTACGCAACCGAACCACACACGATTTTTCCCTTTATAAGGAGGGTACGTTGCTGCGCCGGATCGAGCGCCGAATGGCAGCAGCCGGCATCACCGATTGGACTGGGTATCTCGACCTCTTGCGCGAACACGATGGCGAGATTGAACTTTTGGCTCGAGACCTCCTGATCAACATCACCCACTTCTTCCGCGATGCCAAGGCCTTCGAGACTCTGACGGACTTGGTGGTGGCGGACTTGGTGCAGCGCCAGCCCCCCGACCGGCCATTGCGCATCTGGGTTCCGGCTAGCAGCACCGGCGAGGAAGCCTATTCTCTCGCCATACTGTTCACCGAGGCCATTACCGCCGCCAAGCGATCCATCAAGCTACAACTTTTCGCCTCGGATATTGACAAGGACGCCATCGGAATCGCCCGCATCGGCTTCTATCCTGAAACCATCGCGAGCGAAATCTCACCAGAACGGCTGGCTCGCTTCTTTATCCGGGAACCGTCCGGCTATCGGGTGGTGTCCGAACTGCGTGGCTTGGTGGTGTTCACGGTCCAAGATGTGCTGACCGACCCGCCATTTTCCCGATTAGATCTGATCTCCTGCCGCAACCTGCTGATTTACTTGCGTCCGGAAGCCCAGAGGCGGCTTCTCCTCCTCTTCCATTTTGCCCTCAGTGAGAAGGGGGTGCTGTTTCTCGGCGGCGCCGAGACCGTGGGCGATCTTGATGATCGCTTCGAGCCAATCGACAAAGTGCGGCGCATCTATCGCCGCATTGGCCGGATTCGACCGGGCGAGGTCGACTTCCCGGTCGGCACCGGAGCCGACGGCGCCCGCACAACCTGGTCTCGCCTCCCGCTGCGCCCGGACCCGCAAAGCCCGAATTTTGGCGATGTAACGCGCGGCTTGGTGATAGAGTCCTACGCACCAGCCTCGGTGTTAATCAATCACAAGCACGATATTCTCTACACGCTTGGGCCGATCGATCGCTATTTACGAGTTCCTTCCGGCGAACCTTCGCAAGATGTGTTTGCCATTGTGCGCAACGGCCTGCGTACCAAACTCCGGACAGCCGTTCAGCGGGCCGATCAGGACCAGAGCCGGATCGTTGTCACCGGCGCCGTATGTGATCGCGACGGCGAATCGGTCAGGGTTTCCATTGACGTTCGCCCGGTGCGTAACAATGGCGAGGCGCTGCTGCTGGTCAGCTTCTTTGACGAACCCAAGCCCGTGCCGTCGCCGTTGGCCTCGTCCGCCGACGATCCCTCGCGGGTGGCCGAGCTGGAGCGAGATCTCGATTCGACCCGTGCCGAGTTGCAAAGTGCGATCCGCAACCTGGAAATCGCCAATGAAGAACAAAAAGCGATTAACGAAGAGGCAATGTCAGTCAACGAAGAATTCCAGTCGACCAACGAGGAGCTGGAGACCTCCAAAGAAGAACTCCAGTCTTTAAACGAGGAACTGACCGCTCTTAACAATCAACTTCAAGAAACTATCGAGCTTCAGCGCCATTTGGCCAACGACCTTCAGAATATTTTGAACAGCTCGGATGTGGCAACATTGTTTTTGGACGACAAGCTTAACATTCGGTTCTTTACTCCAGCAGTTAAATTGCTGTTTGGGGTCATCACCACCGATATTGGCCGACCATTGAGCGACCTCGCCACTCGTTTCGAAGACCCCAACTTGCTAACCGATGCCCGATCCGTGTTGACGACGGACGCCCCAAAAAAATGCGAGGTCTTGTCCGAGGCCGGCGCCTGGCTTCTTCGCCATGCGCTCCCCTACCGCGCTCACGACGGTCGGATTGAAGGGGTGGTGATTACTTTCGTCGATATTTCCGAAATCAAGGGCGTCGAGCATGATCTCCAAACGGCCCACGCCTATTCCGAAAGTATCGTCGACACCATTCATCAACCATTGATTGTGCTAGACCAAACGCTACGGGTGCTTTCTGCCAACCGCTCGTTCTTCCGCGTGTTTGGGCTGAAATCCGAAGAAACTGTTGGATACCACTTTGCAGCCGGCGACGGGACTTCGGACAGCCTAACGGGGTTGCGCGCGTTTTTGGAGCGGGTGCGGGCCGCTCCGGCTCCGATCGAAGACTACGAAATTGAGATTGACTTGCCCCGCATCGGCCGGCGGTCACTGATGGTAAATGCCCGGAATATTCAAAATGGTCCACCGGGAGAACCTCGAATTTTGCTGGCCATCGACGACATCACCGAGCGCAAGAGCGCCACCGCAGCCCTGGAAACTTCGAAGCAGCAATCAGAATTTGCTAATCTTTCTAAGTCACGCTTTCTCGCCGCCGCGAGTCATGACCTCCGTCAGCCGTTGCAAACCCTCGTCCTGCTTCAAGGGCTGTTGGCGAGAAACGTCACGACTTCGATTGCTGTAGACCTAGTGACACGGTTCGACGAGACCTTGACTGCAATGTCGGGCATGCTCAACACCTTGCTTGACATTAATCAATTGGAAGCCGGAATCGTTCAGGCCAAAATCGCGAGCTTCCCGATCAACGACCTTCTGGAGCGGCTGAGGACCGAGTTCGGCTATCACGCCCAATCTCACAACCTAAGCTGGCATGTGGTCGGAAGCCGTGCGGTGGTGCGCAGCGACCCGCGTCTCTTGGAGCAGATTATCCGGAACCTGCTGGCAAACGCTGTGAAGTATACTCTCCACGGCGGGGTACTGTTGGGTTGCCGGCGGCGGGGTGACCGATTGTGCGTTGAAATCTGGGACACCGGCCCCGGAATTCCCGATTCACAGCTTCAAGCGATCTTTGAAGAGTTCTATCAACTCGACAACGCCGCCCGAGAGTGCAGCAAGGGGCTTGGCTTGGGGTTATCGATCGTCAAGCGACTGGGAGACATGCTGGGGCATACCATCGGGGTCCGTTCCCGTTCGGGTAAGGGTTCGGTCTTCAGCGTAACCATACCGATCGTGGGCACCATGGGGTCGTCTCGACGCCTCCTCAGCAACCAACCGACAGTCGCTGCGATTGAAAGTCAGGCTGGAAAAACCATTCTGGTGATCGAAGATGACCCGGCAATGCGCGAAATGCTAGATATTCTGTTCGATGCCGAGGGGTACCACACACGAACCGTTGCCGATGGCGTGCTTGCACTGAATATGATCGCCCAAGAAGATCTCCGACCGGATATCATCGTTGCCGACTATAATTTGCAGGGCCCCCTGAACGGCGCCCAAGTGATCGAACGCCTTCACCAGATAGCAGGGCCCCCGTGCCCGGCGATCATCCTAACTGGTGATATTTCTGTTGAGACCCTGCAAAACATTTTGCGTCAAGATTGCCAACGCCTCAGCAAACCCGTGCGGACGGAGGAGTTGATGCATCTGGTCCGTGACATGCTAAACCAAGCTCCTAGGCCTATCGCCTCACCAGAAGATGCCTCCCCAACACAGAATGCCACCTCAAGGCCGGTTCTGGGCATTGGCGAGTCCTCCCCCCTAACCATTTTCGTCATTGATGACGATACCACCATACGCCAAAGCATGCGGATGCTGCTGGCAGCCAACCACCACACTGTCGAGACGTACCCCAGCGCCGAATCTTTCCTGGCCGCTTGGCACCCCGATGGCGTGTGCTGCCTGCTTGTCGATGCCCACCTGCCCGGTATTTCCGGCATCGAATTGATCGAGCGTCTCGCCGTCGACGGGCACAGCGTGCCCACAATTATCATTACCGGCTTCGGTGACGTCCAGATGGCGGTTCGCGCCATGAAGGCCGGTGCCGCAGATTTCATCGAAAAGCCCGTCCGCGCCGACGAACTGTTCAGCAGCATTGACCGCGCTATCACACTGTCCCGCGACCATACTAAGCTCGCGGCCTCAAGAAACGCCGCAGCCGCACAGATCGCCTGCCTGACCGAACGGCAACGCCAAGTCATGGACATGGTCTTGGCCGGTTGTCCCAGCAAGAATATCGCTTCCGATCTGGGTATTAGCCAACGCACCGTCGAAAATCATCGTGCCGCCATTATGAAAAAGACCGGCTCAAAGTCTCTACCCGCCCTGGCCCGCTTGGCCCTCGGCTTGGGCTGATATCTCATCAAGGCCGTCCTTGTGACGCCGGGCGGGCGCATCCCGCGCCCCCTAGAGCTATACCGGGCCTCTTCGCGCGCATGGGCGCGCGAAGAGGCCGTCGCGGCCCGATACCGACGATGTGTCAGTATCAGGGCTCGCCGGTATCAGACCATCGGGCCTTGATGGTGACTCATCAAGGCTGCCCTCAGACGCCGGGCGGGCGCATCCGCGCCCTTGGCTTCGCGCGCATGGGCGCGCGGGGCCGCCGTCGCGGCCCGATACCGACGATGTGTCAGTATCAGGGCTCGCCGGTATCAGACCATCGGGCCTTGATGGTGACTCATCAAGGCTGCCCTCAGACGCCGGGCGGGCGCATCCG
>CAIXKV010000033.1 GCA_903920145.1 uncultured Rhodospirillales bacterium | reverse complement strand
GTCAGTATCAGGGCTCGCCGGTATCAGACCCATCGGGCCTTGATGGTGACTCATCAAGGCTGCCCTCAGACGCGGGCGGGCGCATCCGCGCCCTTGGCTTCGCGCCATGGGGCGCGCGGCGGCGGTCGCCGCCGATACCAACGGCACGGATCATTGTCTAGGGCCGTTGGTATAAAGGACCGTCGGCCCTTTGAACCCGTGACGTCCAAAGCTCCCATAACGTCCCGAGGTCAAGGAGGCTATGCCTCCTTGCAGGTGCAGGGCAACGCCCTGCAAAAAATTGATCGCCGGTATCAGGGCGCAACCGTTACGATACCCAGCATCCCGGACTCGAAATGGCCCGGCACATTGCAATCGTAGTCTACAGACCCTGCCACATCGAAATGCCAGATCAACGCCTGGGTCTGCCCTGCGGCCACCATAACCGCATTGCCGCCATGATGGTGATGCATCGGCATCCCTTTTTCGGCGGCTTCGGCCATCTCCTGGCGGTGAGCGGCCTGGGTTGCGGCATCGCCAAGAGTAAATTCGTGGTCGATGGCACTGGGATTCCGAATCACAAAGCGAATGGTCTCCCCTAGCTTCACGCGCACCGCAGACGGCGAAAAGCTCATGTCGCCCATGGTGATCACCACGTCACGACTCACCTGATCGGCCGTGCCGGGGTGGCCAAAAGCGGTCGCCCCGCCGGACATGCCCGGCATAGCCTCCATCGCCTCGTCCTCATGGGCCAGACCGGAAGCCGGGCCACCAAAAGCAACAGCGACGACAGCAAAAGCAGCTAAGGCCAATCGACAGGCCCGGCTGTGAAAATGTGTAAAATCCATGGCTCACCCTTTCGTGAATAGCGGCAATAGGGCGAGCTTACCCCCGTTTCAAATCGTGATCCAAGGCGCATGCGGTATCGAGCAAAAGAATAGCCCCGACCAACCGCCCCGCTGTGGTCCGCTGCTCGGCATCTTGGGGCCGCAGGGTCTGATGCAAAGTCACCAGATGCCGCATCACCGTTCGCCCCGGCAGAACGGCCAATGGCACACCGAATACGGCATCGATGGCAAAGACGCGCTCGATGTCCCGCAGACAGGCCAGCAAATACGCCTGATCGTCCTCGCCCAACGCCAACGGATGATCAGGAGCCCGCCGAATCAGACGCTCGGCGGCGAAATTGGCAACAGCCCCGGCCATCCTCGCCTCCCTGGATAGCGGCAGCGCAGCCGACGGCCCCGACCACCCTATCGCTGAACGGTTGTTGCTGGCAGAGCCGCGCTTTCGGCGGCAAAGGGATTAGGCGGTGGCGGAGACGGAAGCAAATTAATCACGGTGCGTCCAACATAACCGCTGATCACACCGATACCGCAGCCATACACGGCTTCGTGTAACAATGCGATCATCGGCATGGTCCCCAGCGCGACGGTCATGGGCTTGATCCACCCCATGGTCGTCACTGCGGACAGCGCAGCCCCGCTGATCGCGCAATCGAAGACGATTTGTGGCGGCGTCAACGGCGGAACCTGAGCGGTCTCGTCAACCGCCCTTTGCCCTGCGACAGCGGCTCCGCTTGTCACTCCCCCGACCCCGAGACTCACGAGCAGCCCCAGAATAACCCCCAGCCGTCTCATGCTCCAGCCTCTCCTCAACACTAGCCCCGGCAAGCCCGCACACCCGAACCCGCAGCCCCCACAATAGCGGATTTCAACGCCAAACGCATCGCCCTTCCCGCCTTTTTCCCGCGCGCCGCCGCCGCACGACGTCCCCTGACAAAGCACCGCCCCCCCCAAACACACATTGTCACGCGGGCAAGGGGCGAGTAGGTAAGATGCAGGTGGCTGAAAATGGATGCAAAGTATCATGTCCCGTTCCCCCCACGGAGCTTTCCCCCGCGTGCGGCTCCGCCGTAACCGAGCTGATCTCTGGAACCGGCGATTGGTCGCCGAAAACCGATTGACGGTGGATGACCTGATTTGGCCGGTATTTGTGGTCGAGGGCCAGGGCCAACGGATCGAAGTGGCATCGATGCCCGGCGTGACCCGGCTTTCGATTGACCTGCTGGTGGAAGCGGCTCAAGAGGCGCAGGCTTTGGGGATTCCCGCCCTGGCCCTGTTCCCGGTGATTTTGCCCGAACAGAAATCCCCAAATGCCGAAGAGGCTTACAACGCTGACAACCTAATGTGCCGGGCCGCCCGCGCGCTCAAGGCGGCGGTTCCTGGGATCGGGCTATTCTCTGACGTTGCCCTCGACCCCTACACCACCCATGGCCATGACGGGCTGCTGCGGGATGGCCGGGTGGTCAACGACGAAACCGTGGCGGTGTTGGTGCTCCAAGCCTTGGCGTTAGCCGGAGCCGGCTTTGACGTGATCGCCCCTTCGGATATGATGGATGGCCGAATTGGTGCCATTCGCGATGCTCTGGACACTGCCGGCCACCAAGCGGTTCGCATCAGCGCCTACGCGGCCAAATATGCCTCGGCTTTTTATGGGCCGTTCCGGGACGCCCTGGAGACCGGCGGCTTGCTCAAAGGCGACAAGAGCACCTACCAAATGGACCCGGCCAACGGCGCCGAAGCCTTGCGGGAAGTGGCCCAAGATCTGGAAGAGGGCGCCGACAGCATCATCGTTAAGCCCGGCCTGCCCTATCTGGACATCGTTCGCCGAGTCAAAGAAAGCTTCATGGTCCCAACCTTCGCCTATCACGTCAGCGGCGAATACGCGATGCTGAAGGCGGCAGTGGGCCAAGGCTGGCTCGACAACGACCGCACCGTGCTGGAAACCCTGCTGTCATTCAAACGAGCCGGCGCCGACGCCGTGCTCACCTATTGCGCCATCGAAGCGGCTCGCCTGCTTCGAGCCCGCGACTCTTATTGACCTTGGACCGTCGTGGGGTCAAGGGAGCCAGGGGGCCCTTTGATACCGGCGAGTCCTGATACTGACACATCGCCGGTATCGGGCCGCGACGGCGGCCTGGCGTCTGAGGGCAGCCTTGATGAGTCACCATCAAGGCTCGATGGTATCAGAGGTATTGACGGGCGAACGGTATCCGGAAGTCCCGCCGGCACTGTGAAGATGGATATAGGGTAGAATGGAAAGGGCACGGTACCAGCCGTGCCTTTTTTATTTTGTGACGCCAACGCAGCTTAAATCCGATC
>CAIXKV010000032.1 GCA_903920145.1 uncultured Rhodospirillales bacterium | reverse complement strand
CAGCCTGTGGAGAGGAAGGCTCTGGCGGTCGGCGCAAGCCGGCCACGAAACCAGCCTCAGTGAAGCAGAAATCCAGCGTCAAACCTACCTATGCGTAGGTTTGAGCAAGTCTGGAAGAACGGCCAGCCAATGGATCAAACCGATCTCATCGCGGCGTTACAACACCGAAGCCAAGGCGCGATCACCACCTTTAAGCCTGATCAATGGCGCGCGGTCGAAGGGCTTTGCCATGGGCCAGCGCCGATCCTACTCGTGCAAAGAACCGGGTGGGGCAAAAGCTTGGTTTACTTTGCGGCCACTCTGGCCTTGCGACAGGCCGGAGCGGGGCCGACGCTGCTGATCTCGCCGCTGTTGGCACTGATACGCGACCAGATTCGGGCCGCTTCGGCATTGGGGTTGGTTGCCGAAAGTATTACCAGCGAAAACGCCGAACATTGGGACCGAATTTCCGCCGCCTTGGCTCGGGATGCCGTGGATTTGCTGCTGATTTCACCCGAGCGACTCGGAAGCGAGGCGTTTCTGTCCGATCGGTTTTCGGGCATGCTGGGTCGGGTGGCGCTGTTTGTGATCGACGAAGCCCACTGCATTTCCGATTGGGGCCATGATTTTCGACCCGACTATCAGCGCATTCGCCGCTTGTTGACGGCGCGACTGCCTCCGAAGGTCGCGTTACTGGCGACAACAGCAACCGCCAATGACCGTGTGACGGCGGACATCGAAGCTCAACTGGGGCCCACCACCCGAACCATCCGAGGGCCGTTGGGTCGAGAGTCCTTGCAGCTTCAAACCATCAGTCTTCCCACGCGCGCCGCCCGTTACGCTTGGCTGGCCGATGTTTTGCCCCAGGTGCCGGGCAGTGGCATCATCTATACTCTGACCACCCGCGAGGCAGATCGGCTGGCGGGTTGGTTGCGCCGACGGGGGTTGGCGGTGGAACCCTATCATGCCCAAATTACGGACAGCGGCGGCCTTGAAGCCTCCGCCCATCGGCAGCGACGCGAAGACGGGTTGCGGAGCAATCGTCTGAAAGCCTTGGTGGCCACTACGGCGTTGGGTCTCGGGTTCGACAAACCAGACTTGGCCTTTGTCTTTCACTATCAGCGACCGGCTTCACTGCTTCAGTATTACCAACAGGTCGGGCGCGCAGGCCGGGCTCTTGAGTCGGCCTATGGGGTGTTGCTGGCAGGTCAGGAGGATGAGGGAGTCGTTCAGTCCTTCATCGACAACGCCTTTCCTTTGGAGAGTGAGAGTCGGGCGGTGCTTGAGGCTCTAGCCCCTGCGTCCGCCGGCTTATCGGTGACACAGTTGGCGGCACAGACTTTTTTGCTCGAGTCTGAGGTGGAGCAGATCGTCAGGCTGTTGGCGGCTCGGGAACCGCCCCCGGTGGTCCGAGCCGGGATTCGTTGGCTGGCCACCGCCGCTCCTTATGATCCGGAGTCCGCCCGGATCAAGGCGTTGGCTCGGGTTCGACGTCAGGAATGGCGACAGATGAAGGCTTATGCCCGCACCTGGGGCTGTTTGATGCGCTTTTTGGTGCGCGATTTGGGAGACCATGATCCCGGACGCTGCGGGCGCTGTGCCCATTGTCTGGGCCGTCCGTTGTTGCCCCGTCGTCCGCAGCGGGCCAGCGTGAGCGCGGCAAAGGCGTATCTGGCTCTGGCTGGCAGCGGTGGACTATCGTTTTGAGGTGGAAAAAGGCCAAAGTCGCACCAACAGGCTCCCGCGTTTGGGAAGGCAAGGCCAAGAGCGACCTGACGTCGGTTGGGCAAGCGAAGGGAGCTTTGGCGAATCCCGGTCAAAGCGCGTCGGAATCAGGGCCGGCAAAGGTGGCAGGGGCGTAATAAAAGGAATTTTAGCGGGTGCGGCCTTAGGTTGGGGTTTGGCGGGTCGGAAACGCTGCCAGTGATGGAGAAGGCGGTTGGTTAATCTCTTGAAAGAATTCAGAGCCTCGTCGCTCTGGTGGACTTCGCTTTCACAGCGAACTCTGAGGTGACGGGAGCGGGTTACCAACAGGCAGAGCGGGAGAGTCAAAAACAAGCCCGATGAAACGCTGGCTCCCAAAATATCAAACAGCTCTCGAGTCATATGTTCGGCCTCGACGCTGCGGAGATAATAGGAAGACAGCAGATCAACAATGGGATGAAGCGGATCAACCAGCATATCCAAGACGAAAAAAGGTTCCGATCCAATCCGATCTAAAAAGTCCTCGACCAAACTGGTTTGATCAAGCGCTACCGCCATGAACAGGCACGCGAGGACCGCCGTGAGAGACGCCACGCCCAGGCCGATCAGGATCAAGAGCCGCACTGGTCGCGCGGTCAGGACATTGCGGATGGCCAGCCCAGCCACGGCAATTTGGGTCATCTGAAGATAGAGGTCGAGAGTCAGGGCAATGCGAATCGCTGCCATGTGACTGTTGGCGTGTGCAACCAGTATCATGACCAAACCGCTTACGAGAATCGAAACCCCAAGCGCCGCGACAAAACCGAATGACCATCGCCTTAACGGATAAAGGGGATGCCGCTTGCGGATATCCTCCTTGATTTTAATCCAGTTTGAGGACAAAGGCGTGCTCCTGGAGAATGATTCTGTTTTTGGCATAAGCTTCGGCATAATTATAGAGCATTGTCGGAAAAGAAGGTTATGATACCGGCGAGCCCTAACACTGACACAGTGCCGGTCCTCGGGCCGCGACGGTGGCCCCGCGTCCTCGTGGACGCGAAGCCCCAGTGTGTAGACTCTAGGGGGCGCGGATGCGCCCGCCCGGCGTCTGAGAGCAGCTTTAATGTGTCAGCATTAAAGCTTGATGGTATGATACCGGCGAGCCCTGATACTGACACATCGCCGGTATCGGGCCGCGACGGCGGCCCCGCGCGCCCATGCGCGCGAAGCCAAGGGCGCGGAT
>CAIXKV010000031.1 GCA_903920145.1 uncultured Rhodospirillales bacterium | reverse complement strand
CAGTTCGGCGACCGTCACGTCCTCCTGGATGGCGGCCAGGGCTACCTTGGCCTTGAACTCGGCGGTGTGCTTTTTGCGAGTCTGCGTCACGTCCTGCTCCTATGGTTCTACCACTTATAGGAGCGGGGCTCTCTCTTCGCCAGCTGTCCAAAAATCGGGGTCCAGCTCAGTTTGGCGGTAATGCCGGCGAGATCGTCCTCGGGCATGGCGTCGAGACGGGATGCTGCCTTGCTCAGGGTGGCAAGAGAGCCGGCGAAGGGTAGCGACGGCCGGTCCTTGCGTTCCTTGCGATTGCGGGTGGCGTAGTATTTGGCGACCGCCTTGTCGTCGCCGGTCAATGCCTTGTAGGCATCATCGGGAATGCCGTCGTTGAGGCTGGCAAGATCGAACACGCCGATCAGGCTGTCGCCCTGACGGATGCGGCCTTCGAGGAAGGACAGAGGCTTGCCCGGCTCGACGGTTTCAATCCAGAGCGCCACCTTGCACAACTCGACCGCCAGCGGGTTGCGGTCGACGCCGTAGAGGCAATGGCGGGCGACCTCGCGTAAGGCGTGGCGGTAATCATCGCCCGAGGGCGCGCCGGGGCTTCGTTCCCGCGCGATGCGCGCGGCGATGCGTCGGGCGGCGGCCAGCAAGAAGTGCCCGGAGCCGCAGGCGGGATCGATCACGGTCAGGTCAAGCAGGGCGTCGACCGGACGTCCGGGTTTGGCGGCAACCGCCGCCTCGATCACCGGATCGAGGGCGGAGTCCAGCAGGAGTTGCACCAGGCTGTCGGGGGTATAGTAGGAGCCGGTGGTTTTGCGGGCATTGCCCTTGGCTTCGGCACCGCCGGCAAACTCAAACCCGCCGGCGCCGCTGGTCACCCGCGGTGCCAGTTCCAGCAGGCTTTCGTAAACCGACCCCAGTTCCTCGGTCTCCATGTCGCGCCAGTTGACCCGCTCGATCCGGCCGCTGTCGCGGTCGATCAGCCAGGCCAGGCGATAAATCGCGGTCAGCAGATCACGGTTGCCGAGCTTGGCGGCATCGAAATGCGGGGTAGTGCCGGGTAGGAACAGGCCGCCCAG
The DNA here is from genome assembly GCA_903920145.1 of uncultured Rhodospirillales bacterium. Lineage (GTDB taxonomy): Bacteria > Pseudomonadota > Alphaproteobacteria > Azospirillales > Azospirillaceae > BOG-933. Next base: position 7,593 of record CAIXKV010000031.1, on the reverse strand, counting down.
CGCTGGCAGCGCCAGCTTGGGCTGGCCCGAAGCCAGCGCCCGGAACACGATTTTCACGCCTTCGAACAGATCGTGGTGGCTGTCGTAGGCGGTACGACGTACCGCACGTTCGCGCAGGCGGGCGAGCGAATAGCCTTCGGCATAGAGCTTCCGGGCGGGATCGGGGGCGCCATGGGGATGCAACAGGCCACGGTCTTCGCCGGTGAACAGGAAGATCAGGCGATAGACCAGGCGCAGCAGTTCCTGGAAATAACCCTTGGCATCGAACTGCCCTCCAGTGAGCGCGGTGCGGAGATCCTGGTTGGCAGGATGCTTGAGAAAGCCACTGCCAAGCGCCAGCAAGGCCGCTTCCACGCCATCGCGCAGCCGCTCCCGCGCCTTGACGCCTTCGGCGCGCGCTCGTTCCCGCCACCGTTCCAGTGGGCAGTCGGTCGGCGGGGTTTTGGTCTGGCCGAACCGGCTTTCCTGCAGCAGCAGCCACAGCACCGAGAAATCGGCGAACAGCCGGTCGGTGAAGATGCGCTCCAGGTTCGCCTCGATCCAGGCCGGGCGGGTCATGCTGGCGTTGTCGCGCAGGATGCGGAGCGTCACGCCGTCGAGCGCAAGGCCCCACAAGGATTGATCCTCGGCATTGAGGTATTCCTGGACCAGCAGCGTCGCCGAGCGTTTGCGACCGCCGTCGCCGAACCACTCGTGGCTTTCGTCGAGACCGCCGCGACGGGCATTTTCCAGGGGCGGTTGGGCGATGACCACCGGCACCCGGCCATCCAACGCCGCGTAACGGATCGGGAAGCTGCGGCCTTCCGTCGTCGGAGGTGTGATTGCAACCAGGGAGTCGAAGCCGAACACCTGACGCAAGAGATCGAAGGCGAAACGCTCGACCCCGGAAATGCCCAGGTTTGCCTTCCGGCTCTGACGGAATCGTGCCCAAAGCGTCTCGCCCATGGCGAAGGCGAAGCCAATCTCGTCACGCAGCTTTGTGCCCGGTTCCAGCCGATAATCGGCCTCGGTTTGCTCTCCGGCCTCTGCGGCCCCGATCCGGCCGAGCATGTCAGGAGCGAGCAGCGCGCCCTCGATGGTGAGCGCGTCGAAGGCGATGGGTTGGCGGGACTGACGGGCCATGACTCAAAGTACCGGCATGAGGACATAGAGGCCGACCATATCGGCCGGCAGCACCGGCGTCACGGTTACGGTGCCGCGTAGACGGGCCGCACCGGTCTCGGCAGCGCGGCGGATTCTGCCGTGATCTTCCGCCAAAGCACCAGACCGAGCTTTTGCGAATGCTGCAATGTCGGACCTTGCCTCTTCAAGGCGGTTCAGGGCGGATGCAAGCATGCGGTCGCGCACGACATCAGGGATCGGCTTCGATGGCGCGTCAAGCAGCCCCATGGCGGCCTCGTCTTCGGCCGTTCGAGCGAACGGTTGCCCGGACCAGGCGATCGCCGTTGCCTCTTCGGCCAACAACAGGCGTTTACCTTCGCGGCGGGTGACCTCCAGCCGATGCCGAAGCCGGAGCAAAGCCACCGTGGTCACCGTTTGGACCGCATCGCTGGCCCAAACGCCGGCACGCGGCAGGGTCGCCGGGTCATGCGGGTCGGACTCCCCATCCAACGCGAATTCGAGCAGCGCCTCGGCAACAATGCCGACCAGGGGATGGGAGCGATGAAGGGGGAAATGTCCAGGCCTTGGCGTATCCTCGAACGTAAAGCGCAGAGTGTCTTCAAGGCATTCGCCGGCTAGACGTTCACGCAAGGCCGGGGGCAACAGATTGAGGGATGCCTTGAATCCGTGCCGGGTCGGGTCAAGCGGTGCTTTCAACCGTCGCATGGCCCGCTCCAGAAAACGCTGGGTTTCGGTGCCGTTGCCGATCACGCGCTGGGTTTTCTGCCATTCCGGCAGGACTTCGGCCGGTTTGATCGCGGCTTGAGCGAACACGGTGCGGCTCCGCTTTTCCCCTTCTGCGGCATCATGCCAGGCCCGATCCATGGCCTTGCTTTCTGGCATCGTGTCGAAATCGAAGGCCATTTGACGATGATCGTCATCGCGATGTCGGAGCAGAACGGCCTTCATAAGGGCTTCGGTCAACTTGCCGTCGGCATCGGGCAAGGGCATCGGGACGCCGGTCTCGCGGCGGATGCGTTCGGCCTTACGCAGGATGACTTCAAGCACGACGCCGTCGACCGGGTTGTTCGCACCATAGAGCAAGGCCGTCCGGATCACGGGACTGGGTTGGCCGAAGCGATCCACCCGCCCTTCCCGCTGTTGGTGCCGGGTCGGGTTCCATGACAGGTCATAATGAACGACGGCGTCGAACAGGTTCTGAAGATTGATGCCCTCGGAGAGGCAATCGGTGGCGACCAGAATGCGGTGATTGGTGTCGGTCAGTGCTCCGACCCGTGCCTTACGGTCATCATTCGGCAACTCGCCGGTCACGACAGCGACGGTATAGCTGGCAAAGGCTTGTTTAAGCGCCTTGCCCACGGCATCTGCCGTAGCAATGAAGCGGCAGAAGATGACAGGTGAGAAGCCGGCCTCGGTCAGTTCCTTGACCACACTCCGCAACTGGATGAATTTCGGGTCGCGCTCCGGACGAAGGGCGAGGGCTTCCGCGCGCTCAATCAATTTTGCCAGCGCCGGATCGTCGATGCCGGCACCCGGCTCGGTATCGTCATCGCCCGCTTCTCCAACGTTGCTATCCAGTACCCGTTCGGCCAAAGCCTCGACTTCGACATCGTTGCCGAACGCACGCTTGCGCAGCGTTCTGAGAGCGGCGGCCGGGCTTGACCCGACGCAGCGCATCAGTGCCAGCGTGCTCCAGAACGCCAGCCTTCGGGAGCGCTCGTCACTGCCGGCGGAGGTTGTCACGTGGGCGCAGTAATCGAGCACGGCATCGAAGAAGGCGAGATGATCGCCGGTGAGCCGATAGGTCGGCTCATTCATCTTTTCCCGCTTCGGAAAAACGCCGGGTTCTTTCCAAGCCTCGATATCGACGCGGCGTCGCTGCACGAAGTGAGCGGCCAGACGTCGGCGAATCGTCTCGCGGGCAGCCCCTGCCTGGGTCTCGATGACTTCAAAGCCGGGATCAAGGAGCCCAAGCAGCCGATAGAAGGCATCATCGTCGCCACTGTGCGGCGTGGCAGTGAGCAGGATCAGGTGGCGATCCAGATTCGCCGCCATCTCGTGCAGGAGTTGATAGCGTTGGTGGTGACCCCGCCCGGCCCCGACGCAGGCATGGGCCTCATCAACGATAACGAAGTCAGGACAAGCGCGCAGGAAGTCATTTCGCCGACGGTCGCTCTTGATGTAGTCGAGGCTGACCACGGTGACGGGATAGGCCGAGAAAATGCTCTCGGTCTGGGGCAATTCGCGCTCCAACTTCGCGGCACTCGACGCGGTGACGGCGACGGCCTGAATGTGAAATTTCTCGGCGAGTTCAACACACCATTGGTCAACTAGGTGCGGCGGGCACAGCACCGACATCGCCGTGACTTCGCCACGATCCATCATTTCACGCGCGATCAGGCCTGCCTCGATGGTTTTACCGATGCCAACATCGTCGGCGATCAGCAGACGTACAGCTTCCAGCTTCAAGGCCATCAGCAGCGGCACCAGTTGATAGGCGCGGGGTTTGAAGGCGATTCGGCCAGCGCTACGGAACGGGCCGGCACCTCTGCGCAACGACAGCCTCAGGGCATCGCGCAGCAGCAAGCTGGCCTCTTGCGGCCCCGTGCGACTGATGTCGGGCGGGGCGAAGGTTGCCGAGACGACCGGCTCCGCTTCAATCGTGCGGTCGATCACCTGGGTATCGCTTTCGGCACCCGATAGGGGTCGCAGCCGAAGCAAGTCAACGCCGTTGCCGGGGAGGATGATCCACTCCCGCCCGCGACAGCGCACGAGGTCGCCAGGTTGATGCTGAACAGCGGCGCTCATAATTTACGCTCCCAGAATTTCAGCGAGTTCCGCTTGTTTTCCTGACCAATTCGCGGGATCGGGACCAAAAACCACGATCGCCATGCCGAGTGCCTCAAGATTGCTTCGCATGTCCCTTGAAGGGCCATCGATCATGGCCACGACATATCGGTTTCGCCACACCGCATGACGGACCCCGGCGAGTTGTGCGAGGGATTCGGTATCGGCCGGCTCGACTCCCGCCACGACGAACGGCCCCATGCTGGGGTCATCATGATCCGAGGCGGCGGGGTCGGAAGCGGAAGCCACCGTGTCCGGCATGCGTTCAAGAGTCGCGCGTGTCAGACGGAGCAAAAACTCTTGAATCTCCGGCATCCGGCGACGGATCAGTTCGTGATCGGGCTGATTGTAGTAGGACAGCAGGCAGCGGTAGCAGCCTTCGACGCAGCGGGCACTGTCGTCCTCTTCAAGCTCCCCGGCCCCGTCAGGAACCCGGAAGTGCATGATTTCGAGCGCCTTCGCCGCAACCCGACGAATTTCGGCCGGGTCGGTGACCAGACGCGCCAGTACGCCAGCGCCGCCTTCGGTCGCTTCGTAGAACAGCAGGCTGCGCCGTTGATCCCGGCTCGGCAGGGCCTCGACCAGGACTTCACTCTCTTCGACCTGAAAGACGGCCTCAATCCCCCTGAGCAAGGCTTGCTGAACGGTAGCGACAACCTCGATCGGCATATCCGATGGCGGAAAGCGAACCAGCAGCGCATTCTTGCGGTCCTGGACGCTTGGAACGATCCGTTGGGCACCAACCTCGGTTGGGGCCTGATCATCGTCCTCATCGGGTGCCTTGGCCCACCAGCCAGAGCGAGGATTGATCCAGAAGCCGGTATCTCCCTTGGTCTTGCGTCGCCGGAGCCCAAGGTTGAGACGCTGAATCGTAGCGCCGGTACCGAACGACAATGTGCAGAGAACCCCGTCGTCATCCCGCACCACGGCCCTTTGCACATCGATCCGCCTTTGGCGCGTCGCCCAGGTGAATGTGGTGCGGATCTCGAACCCTTGACGTTGCCGGTCTTCGTCGTTGGCGGTGATCCGCTCTGCCGGCCAGGTATCGACGTTGTCGATGCGATAAACTTCGGCGACCAGGTCGGGGTCCGCCATCGACCCGCCGCAGGCGTGGCAGGCTTCCGGGTTTTGCCCCTCATGGGCACCACCACAGGTTCGGCAGACCCATACATTCTTGGTCGCCAGCTTTCCGTCTCCGGCAATCGCATTGTCAGGCTTCAAGATCGCCTTGGTCACCCGGTAGGCGCGTCCCTCATGGTAGATCAGGCTGCGCGGGCCAAATTCGGCGATCGCAAGAAATCGTGCGCGCTGGAGGAATGTTTGTTTCCGGTTCCCGTCATTTGATCCCGGCACATAGGCCATGAGGGGCAGTCTGGGAAAATTATAGCCGGGCAAAAAGGCTTCTGTAGCCAGATATCGATACGTATAGAAGTCCGATGAGGATGACTCAGTCCCTTGCTTGAGCAAATCTTCTTGGTCGGCAGCCTGTCGATGTTGGGCTTTGGCGGCTCGACGATCCTCAGGACGGGAGGAATGATCGCCGAGAATGCGGTTTGCCTCTTCACGCAGACGACCGGCTGCCGTGAACAGGTCGCGCCATCGCTGAAATGCTTCCGAGAAGCGCTTGACGGCTGACGCCGCGATTCTTTGTGCCAGAGCCACCCGATCCACGGCCCAAGGTGCATTCTGCGGCGTGAGGCTGCCGTTGACTTGGTCGAGAACCCGAAGAATCCGCCGTTCCGCTTCCGGGGCGACACCCGCATCGGACATCTGATCCGCAAACTCCGGCAGCACCGGTATGTCTCGTGATGAAAGGTCGAGAAGACTGGCAATCTGTGCCGGCAACGCGACGCCGGTCGTCGCCAGCCACACCGCGTGAAGGTGGCTTTCGATCAGATCCTGATTGGCGAGGTCAAGGGATGGTGGGCGAACCACGCCCTGCACCATCGCGGCGGGATCCCGGAAGAAATATTGGTCGTGGGGACTCTGCGCGGCGCAATAGGTCAGAACCAGAGCCGCCTGCCCGCTTCGACCGGCCCGTCCGCTGCGTTGAGCATAGTTGGCCGGGGTCGGCGGCACATTACGCAGGTAAACTGCGTTCAGGCTGGAAATGTCCACCCCCAATTCCATTGTGGGGGAACAGAACAACGCCGGAAGAAAGCGCACAGGTTCACCAAGGCCATGAAGGTGCTCTTGGTCGTTCTTCAGCTTTTCAATGTCATCCTGACCATATCGGAAGCGTTGCTCCCGTGCTTGGCGTAGTTCGGAGTTCACCTGTGCCGTATGTTCGCGCGCCTCAAAACCGAAGATGTCGTTTGTTTCCCCCCGTAACACTTCGCTGAGAGACAGGTAAAGGGAGCGGAAATACGCGCTCCCTTGGTTAGACGCGGTCGCCGCCTTAAATTGAACGGCGTTACCAGCCAACCGCCAACCCTCAACGTCTTTGCCAAACGGCAATATTGCCTTGGTGATTAGCCCATACTTGACGCAAATCGGCAGCAGATAATTCAGAATTGTGAGATAAAGGGGTGTTGTTAACCGAACACCCCATATCTCCGAATTGCAAAATGTGCGTCCGAGCGCACTTTGCCGACCGCCGCGCAAGAGAATCGCCTCATCCCGAGGTGCGGTTTCCTTTTTTGACAGTCCGGTAACAACAAGAGCGGTCGCACGGCGCGGAGCTTCTTCACCGCCAATGCCCCAGGGCGATTTGATGACGTTGGTGCATCGGCTTTTTAGAGCCTCGACATCCGTGTCCTGAAGCGCGGGGACATCGACGGCGAGCCCCAGACGCAAGGCATCACAAAGGCAGCGGATTGCCCTGGCTCGCTGTGCCGGACTGGCAGACCGTAAGGGAGGGGGCGCCGTCGCAAAGAGCGACTCATCGGCTGAGAGTTCGTCCACACCCAGGTAATCGACTTCAATGAGTTTGAGTTGCTCAAGGTTTGGATTCGTATATCGCCATCCCCGCCGTTGATCGATCCACACCCTGTGAGCCAGAACCCCGCGGAGCGCCTCTTCGGCGCGCGTCAAGTTGACCCCGACCAGATCGCTTTCAACCAACCAATCTTGCCGACGGTTTACGTGATGACCGGTAAATCCAAGCGCCCGCTGCATCGCCACGCCCAACCGATCGGCGGATAGCCCTTCAGGGCCGGCATCAGCCAGCGAGCGCAAGAAAGCCCCACGCAGCAGGCTGACGAAGATGAAGTCATTGAAGTGTCCGGCCTGGAGTGCGGCATCTTGACGGTTGTCGGTGAAGCCCAAGAGTTTGCGCTTGTCGGTCGGTACCTCAGACCCTTCGGTGTTCATCCATCTCAGAACTGAAGCGACCAGAACAGTCGTTGCGCTTGACCGTCCTTCTGCCGACAGACCGGCCAATCGGTTGATATCGCGTCCCCTTGATGCGTGATCATCACCACAGGTCGGACAGAACCGAAAGCGTCCGGGCAGGAACCAGGATGGAAGGCCAATTACGGAACTGATACCCTCGAGCCTTGATGTTGACTCATCAAGGCTGCCCTCAGACGCCGGGCGGGCGCATCCGCGCCCTTGGCTTCGCGCGCATGGGCGCGCGGGGCCGTCGTCGCGGCCCGATACCGGCAGTGTGTCATCGTTATAGCT
>CAIXKV010000030.1 GCA_903920145.1 uncultured Rhodospirillales bacterium | reverse complement strand
ACGGCGCCAGCCCATACTCTTTATGAAATCGTCCGCAAGCTGCCGGATGGGGCTCAGGTCGAGTTGGATTGCGGCAGCGACGGCTCCACGTTGACTCTGCGTTCGGGGCCGGTCCCAGTTCAAGCTCGGGTGCCTGCCAGTAGACGACTTTCCGCAGATGCCTGACGTGTCTCCGTCGGATAGGCCCGACCAATCACCCCGCCAATACGCGCCGCGCCGCGTCGGCCAGAAAGCCCGAGCGATTCCGGCTCACGGCGTCGATCTCAGCCAGCAGCCGCTCGTCGAGGGTGACGTTGATCCTGATCGAGCGGCCGGCCGGCGGCAGCAGCGGAATCAGCGTCACCACGGCGTCGGCCCAATCGATCCAGTCTTCCTCTGCGGCCTTGATCTCCTCAAGCGCGCGCGGGGGCGAAATAGCATCACCGTCCTGCCGCATCAAACAAACATGCGCAGAGAGGGCCTCGGTGCCGTTTTGGACGACATCCGCAAAAGTATCTCCGGCGCTGGTGCAGCCGGGAAAATCCGGGAAGACCATGCCGTAGCTGCCATCGGCAGCCCGGTCAATCAAGGCAACGTAGTGGTTCATGGTGTTTTCCTTTCGGGATCACTTGATGCCGGCTTGCTTGAAAATGCTGCGAATAATCGCGGGAGAGAGGTTCTTGCGCGGATGAGGGATGGTGACTTTGCCGGGCTTAGTGGGGTGCGTGAACTGGTGATGGCTGCCGACGATGTTGACCAAGTGCCACCCGTCCGCTTCCACCATCTTGATCAGTTCCCGGCTGCTGTACGACTTCATCATGGCCCCCTCTTGATGGGGATGGTTATACACACCATCGGGCGGGACGTCAAGAGTGAATGTGTATCAAGATACACATTTTTCATTACTTGACACCGCGAGTCGACGAGCGCAGAATCCCCCTTGGAGCCAAGACGGTCGCAAGCCGACTCGGATTTCCAGGCAGTAGGCGTCAACCGCCCACGACCCTATGTCGAAGCGGTATTTTTATGTACGGACTCATGGTCCGTCATACCGCCCTATGGCGGGAGTGGGATAATACAATAGCCGAAAAGGGGAATATGCCCACTCGGAAATCCTGTCTTTGTCCAGGAGAGTACGGGTTTTCGGCTCTCGCGCCAGGAGGCTCGAAAGGCCTTTCTGTCAGTGCCCACGATGCACGACAAAGGGCAAAATCTATGATCACCATACCGCTAGAGTCGGAGTGCGTCTTGAGTGATTTGGAGACCAAGGTACTGTCCTTGGACTTCGGAATCACCTGTCATGCCGGAGACGAGAAGCACGAAATATCCCGTAATATTTTGATTTCGATTGGCATTCCTGGTGCCGACAAGATTCGCGAGAAAAATCGTCGCGGCCTGCTTAATCGATACTTAGCGTATCGGCAAAGATCAAATGCGAAAAATGCAAAAGAAATGCTCATAGCGTGGTATTCAAAGCAGGGCCGGCGTCACAATGGAAAAGAAAAAGCCGAGCGCCTCAGAAAGGATATTGCCGAATACAGGAAGGAAAAGAGCAAACTCAAAGCGTTCACCCCCATGGCCCCGCTCCGATCCTGAGCAGCGCGGCCGATATCCGCCCCCTGAGCAATGCGACCATCGCACCGGAAGGCGCGGCCGTCATCATCGGTCTGCCTGCGGCCAAATTCTACAAGACGCCCGAGTGGCGCGCCATCCGTTATCAGGCCTTCCGAAAATACGGACCCAAGTGCATGGTCTGCGGTCGGACGCGCGATGATGGAATTGCCATGCACGTTGCCCATATACGGCATCGCGTAATCTTCCCTGAACTGGCTCTTGATATTCGAAATCTTCAAATCCTCTGCGAGGACTGCAATGTAGGACAAGATGTCGTCTATGCAGACGACTGGCGACCGAGAAAGGTGGCGCGACCATGATAGCGCGCGTTACCGATGTGCGGCTGGCGGCGTTTCTGGGCTATGCCCAGGTGGAAAATCTTCGCGATTTAGCGAACCGTCATCGTGAGGTGCTGGAATGGTTCGGAGAGGTTTCCCCGCACCGTGCGGGGAAACCTCCAAAGGGCACCAAGGGCGGACGACCGAGCGAAGGCGTGGCCTTCAACAAGAAGCAAGCCCTGTTCCTGTGTGGCAAGACCGACCTGCCGGCGGGGATCGAGATGCTGATCGCGATGGTCGAGGTCTTCGACGCCTTCACCGCCGGCCACTTGCTCGCCGCCCCCGAAGCTGCCCCGGCCCTGCCGCCGCCGGCCCCGGTTGAGGAGCCGCCGTTTTGCGCGGGCTGCGCGGCCAAGCAGTCATGGAACATGCACCCGCTTATGAACCGGGAATCTCACCTATTTCGTGAACGCCCCCTCTGTTCTGCCGATATGCGCGGCCTTCAGATACTGCGCGAGCTAACCGATCATCGGGTCGAACAAGAGTTGCGGCACCGTGCCGAAGAGGCCACGGCGGCAGTGCGGCAGGCGCTCGGCTTGACGCCGCCGGCCCTTCCGTCCCCCACCCCCGCGCCCCGTCGGCGGGTTGGGAAAACCGGGGAGGCGGCGCGATGATCCCCACCTCCGCCCTGATATCCGTCCCGTTCCACGGCGATGTCCGGTCAGCCGCCACCCCCAGTGCGGCGGGGCTCGGGCGGTTGATAGGCCAGGGTCACGCTCTGGCGGCGGCTGATCTCTTCGACCCGGCCGGAGAGTTCGCCGAAGTCGCGGGCGCTGGGGGCGCCGATGGCCCGACCTTTAATTTCTGCCATATCCTCCGACAGCTTAACCAGCATCGGCAAAAACTGACTGAGCATGGCCTTTATGGTATCCTGTCCAGCCTTCAAAACTGCGATATCCGCCTCGATCCGTGCCAGCCGTTCATCGCTCATCATCGCCCCCTTACCGTTCTCACCAGCATAAGCCTCTTGACGCCGCGAGTCACCATCCGCCTTAGAGTCGAAACTGTGGCCGAAAACCACTTGGTTAGGTTCCTTGCACAAGCGGATGCCGCCCCGAAAGTTCATGCGGCTATTTCTATGCCCGGAATTTGTTTTCCGGAGCACCGCCCTATGGCGGGAGTGCGGCTAATAAAATACCCCGAAAGGGGGAATATGCCCGCTCGGAAGCCTGTCTTGTGCCAGGAATCTGAGTTTTCGGCTCCCGCTGCCAGGGAGGTCCGAAGAGCCTCTGCTGTTGGCGTCTTTAATCGCCTGCACAAGGGCCTTCATATGACCCACAATCCCGACACAACAAGTCCGTCCGTTAGCGCACTTGCGCTCACCATTTCCGATCTCATACCATCGAGCCTTGATGGTAACTCATCAAGGCTGCCCTCAGACGCCGGGCGGGCGCATCCGCGCCCTTGGCTTCGCGCGCACGGGCGCGCGGGGCCGCCGTCGCGGCCCGATACCGGCGATGTGTCATACCATCGAGCCTTGATGGTGACTTATCAAGGCTGCCCTCAGACTCCGGGCGGGCGCTTCCGCGCCCTTGGCTTCGCGAGCATGGGCGCGCGGGGCCGCCGTCGCGGCCCGATACCGGCGATGTGTCAGTATCAGGGCTCGCCGGTATCAAGGCCACGATTAACCATGAACCTCGAATCCGCGACCTCCGTCTTGCCGAGGTTTTGGGGTTTGTTGACCCTCACAAAATCCGGGAGCTCATCGAGCGCCACGCCGATACGCTGACGACCTTCGGAGAGGTTTTCCGCCAGACGGCGGAAAATACCGGACGTCGGGGGCGCCCGTCGAAGGGCGACTATTGGCTCAGCAAGCGCCAAGCCCTCTACCTAACAGCCAAGAGCGACACCGAGCGCGGCGCATTGATCACGGTGCAGATGGTCGAGGTCTTCGACGCCTTCACCGCCGGCCACTTGCTCGCCGCCCCCGAAGCTGCCCCGGCCCTGCCGCCGCTGGCCCCGGCTGAGGAACCATCATGCTGCAAGGGTTGCGCGATTCGAGAATGGAGATTGCAGGATCGCGCAGACAAAGAGGGTTTTTAACAGAGTGCATTGACATTGCGTAAACATGCTCATACATTACCGAAATGAGCAGATTAGTGACGATAGGTGAGGCGGCGGACGCCCTT
>CAIXKV010000029.1 GCA_903920145.1 uncultured Rhodospirillales bacterium | reverse complement strand
GCCAAGGGCGCGGATGCGCCCGCCCGGCGTCTGAGGGCAGCCTTGATGAGTCACCATCAAGGCTCGATGGTATGACACATCGCCGGTCCTCGGGCCGCGACGGCGGCCCCGCGCGCCCATGCGCGCGAAGCCAAGGGCGCGGATGCGCCCGCCCGGCGTCTGAGGGCAGCCTTGATGAGTCACCATCAAGGCCCGATGGTATGATACATTGCTGCTATTGGGGTGCAGTCGCAGCTCTGGGTGCTCACCTCGCGTATCTCCGAAACCCGCACAGCGTGTTGATGTCGACCATAATTCGATGTTCGGTCAGGACGTCTTGGGCGAAGGCTTCGTAGAAAAGGCCGAGAATCTCGTCAACCAGCGTCCGTTGGCCACCGGACAGCGCGCCGCTATCGATGCTTTGAATATCGTCGATAGCGGTTCGGATGTCCCGTCTGGTCACATTGGCCTCTCTTATTGCTCTCTTGTAACTGTAGCTCCGATCCTTCACTATCGAAGCAAAGGCTGACGGCAAATGCCAGCAGGAAGCGCGCAGGCGCCGTGCCGGGGTATGCGCCGGGGCGTTTGGTCGCACCCGGTGGTGCCGTCGGGGTGTCGTGTCCTGGGAACTGTTATACCGGCGAGCCCTGATACTGACACATCGCCGGCGGCGTCTGAGGGCAGCCTTGATGAGTCACCATCAAGGCCCGATGGTATTAGACAGTGATCCGTGCCGTTGGTATCGGCGGCGACCGCCGCCGCGCGCCCATGCGCGCGAAGCCCCCATGTGACTCTCTGGGGTGGAGGCGCCCGCCCAGCGTTTGAGGGCAGCTTTAATGTGTCGACATGAAAGCTCGATGGTCTTAGCCAAAAGGATTGTTCGCCGCCATGACCAATACGTCTTCGTCTTCGAATCCGTCTGTGCTTGGCGCGTTGGCGGGCCGCAATGCCGTTGTGACCGGGTCCACCAGTGGTATCGGTCTGGGAATCGCGCGGGCGCTGGCCGCTGCCGGTGCTGCCGTGACCTTGAACGGGTTCGGTGAGCCTGCCGAGATATCGGGGCTGTTGGCCGATCTTGCCGAACAAACCGGCGTTGCGGTTCGTTATTCGGGGGCCGATATGCGGCGACCCGAGCAAATCGCCGCCATGATCGCCGAGGCTGAGATGGCTTTGGGGCCGGTGGACATTCTGGTTAATAACGCGGGCATTCAGCATGTGGCTCCGATCGAATCCTTTCCCCTTGACCGATGGGATGACATCATCGCCATCAACCTGAACGCCCCCTTCCATGCCATCCGAGCGGTGTTCGGCGGCATGAAGGCGCGGGGATGGGGCCGGATCATCAATACCGGCTCGGCCCATGCCTTGGTGGCGTCGCCGTTCAAGTCGGCCTACGTCGCCGCTAAACATGGGCTGATGGGTTTGACTAAAGTGGTGGCGCTGGAAGGGGCGGAACAGGGGGTGACCTGCAACACTCTGTGTCCGGGATATGTTTGGACGCCGTTGGTGGAACAGCAGATTGCCGATCAATGCAAGGTTCACAACAAGTCACGGGACGAGGTGATTCGCGACATTTTGCTGGCCCCGCAACCAACCAGACGCTTTGTGACCGTCGAAGAGGTTGGGGCTCTGGCGGTCTTTCTGGCGAGCGATGCGGCTCGCTCGATCACCGGAACATCCTTGTCGGTGGATGGCGGGTGGGTGGCCCGGTAACCGGGCTGGTGAGGACGGCCGCCTTTAACGTTGGTCCAATTTGAGTTCAATGCGGCGGTTGCGATTGTAAGCGTCTTCGGTCGTGCCGGCTTCCAGAGGTTGGAACTCGCCAAAGCCGGTGGCGGCCAGCCGTTCGGGCGGAATCCCTTGGTCCACGAGGAACTTAACCACGGAGATCGCCCGAGCCGTGGACAGTTCCCAGTTAGACGGAAACTGGCTGGTGGCGATCCGGCGGGGGTCCGTGTGGCCGTCGACCCGGAGAATCCAGTTCACGTCCGGGGGAATGGTCTTGGCAATGTCCATGAGGGTGTGGGCCAGTTGGGCCAATTGTCCTTTGCCGGCCTCTTGCAGAGTTGCCGAGCCGGTGGGGAATAGCACTTCCGATTGGAACACAAAACGGTCGCCGACCACCCGGATATCCGGGCGTGTTCCGATGGCCTCACGTAGCCGGCCAAAAAATTCTGAGCGGTAACGGGCGAGTTCTTCGACCTTGTTGGCCAGAGCCACATTCAGCCGGCTCGTCAGTTCGTCGATATGAGCTTCCTGGGTGGCGTTTTGGGTCCGTGACGTGCCCAGGTCCGCTGTAAGCTTGGCCAACTGGGCATTCAGAGCCTCGAGTTCTGCGGTTAGGGCGGCGATCTGTTGACGGCTTTGGCTGGTTTGCTGCTGTTCGCTGGTCAAGGTTGTTTGGGTTGCCTCGACGGTGTTCAACAGGTCTTTCAGTCGGATGTCCCGTTGATCGATATCCTGTTGGGCGCGCCGGGTCTTTTCGGTTTGCTCGGCCAATTGGGCTTCCAGAATGCCGCCTCGGTCTTGTGCTGCCTTGAGGGAGGCCGTAGCCGTCTGACGTTCGGCGGTCAGGAGCGATCCCAGCTCGACAATCTTTTGATTCAAATGAACCAGCTCTTGATCGCGCCCGGATAGGGTTTGGGCCAGATAGAATTGGGCCACCATCAGGATCATCACGACAAAGATGATCACCATGATGAGCGATGACAACGCATCCACCCATCCGGGCCAGACATTCATTTCACGCCGTGATGATCGTCGACCACCCAAGGCCATGGTCTTCTCCCAATGGAACCAGCCTTGGGGCGTTATCGCCGTTCGGCGTCTTCGGCCAAGGCTGCGATGGTGCGGGCGATCAGTTTGATGTCGCTGCGGATTTCCTGAACCGCCTTGTCCCGTCCCAGGGTTGCCTCGTCGACCAGGCGTCCCAAATGGACGTCGATATTGCGAATATGATGCCGTAGGGTGTCGTCGACGCCCAAGCTGTTGCCGGAAGCACTTTCGGTCAGGCGCGACAGCAGCGGCCTGAATCCTATCAAAGTTTCGGCCAGGGCGAGCAAAAGTGTCTGCTCGGCGCGCATCTGGTCGGTCAAAGTGCTCAATTTCTCAGCCAGGGCTTGCTGGCTGCTGTTGGCCGTCCGGCGACCATCTTCGGCCTGGGCCATGGTTCGCTGGAGGGTATCGATATTCTCGGCTGTTTGCTCCAGCAGGGCTTCCAGATAAGCCGGCACCGAATGGTCGCCGTCGCCGAATCCTCCGCCGGTCAACCGGGCCGCTCCCGACAACCAATCCTCGACCTCTTGAAAGAAGCGGTTTTGGGCTTGGTTGGCCTGCAACTCCAAAAAACCCAACACCAGAGAGCCTGCCAGACCGAACAGCGAGGCGCTGAAGGCCGACCCCATGCCGGACAGCGGCGCTTCTAGCCCTCTTTGAAGGCTGTCAAACATGGCGGCCATGTCGCTTCCCTGAACCCGCAACGCACCGATCACGGCTCCCACCGAGTGAATGGTGCCGAGCAAACCCCAAAACGTGCCAAGTAGACCCAGGAAAATCAAAAGGTTAATAAAGTACCGAGACAGTTCGCGGGATTCATCAAGCCTCGAGGCCAAACCGTCCAGGACCGAGCGCATAGCCATAGCCGATAGCCGAATGCGCTCGCCTTTCTTGTCTCCTAACATGTTGGCGATGGGGGCCAGCAAGGTTGGCGTGACCATGCGCCCGGTCTTGACGCCTCGGAATTGATTCAACCAGCGGACTTCCCGAAACAGCCGGACCACCTGACGGAAGATGTACAGGATGCCGATGATCAGCACCCCCAGGATCAGGCCATTGAGCGGCGCATTGATCCTGAAGGCGCTTTCCAACGCCGGATACAGCAACACCCCAACCGCGCTCACCGCGATGAGAAACAGGACCATCCGGTTGAGGTAACGCTGCGGACGCGACATGGCAGTGGGCCTTCCGCTGTGTTGGGTCGGGCCGGGGATGAACCAATCCCCGCGTTATACCAATGGCCTTGGACGTTGACACGTCTGCGGCGCCCGCCCGGCGTCTGAGGGCAGCCTTGATGAGTCACCATCAAGGCTCGATGGTATAAGGCCGTTGGTCTTAGTTGGCGGTGACGATATCAATGCGATCGGCTGGGGAGCCCGTTGCCGTCATGCCCAGGGCCAACACATCCACCCGCAGGCTGGAAATCCCCAAACCGACCAGAGCTTCCCGGAGTTTTAGTGCCCGCTGCAACGACAACCGGCGGGCTGCCACCGGATTATCGGTCGAGCCACTGGCAAAAGAGTTTAGTTTCAACCGCAAATGCGGGTCTCCAACCATCATCCCCGCCAATTGCTGGAGCAATGCCGTTGCGCTGTCGGGCAGATCAGTAGACGAGCCGGAGAACACTAGACGGAAGCTGTTGGGCGTCGTTGCCGAAGCGCCAGAGCTGTTGGCAGGAGGAGCGGTGATCGGCAGATGCTGGGCGGCAGCGGGCGGCGGAGCCTCCAGGGCGCTGACGGAATCGTGAAGGGGGCCGGCGGGCGGTGGAATGGGTTTACCGCGTTGGGGCGGCGGCGGCGGAGCGGCCAAGGGCGGCAGCGCGGCGAGGGTAACCGGATCCGGGATCGGTAAGCCCTCCAATTGCGCGGGCGGCGGCGGGACTGGCAGCACCGGGACCGGCTGCAAAACCGGGGGCGCCGGGTTGGCGAGTGGCGTCGCCACCTTGAGGTTGAATTCACTGGAGGACGGGGTTGCCGTTGGGGCGACCATGGGTCGGTCGTCGGTGGTTGGGCCGGGCGGCGGTTCACCGCCAAGCCCCAGGCACCCCCCGAGGCCAAGGCACGCAGCCGCCATCATCGTCACGGCTCCGCCGCGAGTCCATGGGAACGGAAAACCAGGGAACGGGAAACGGTCCATCGGCGTCCTCGGTAGAGCGGGGCGGTTATGACCCCGGTTAGGAGTCTTGGGAAAGATGGCTCCTCTGCCGATGGTCATAGCGCACCCCGTGGTTTCCGACAATCGGCACGACACGGCTCTCTCGGGGATTGGTTCTGGGTGCAGGTCGATGGGGGTTGGAAAAAATATCGCCGGATGAACGGTATTGGCATTATCCTAGCTTGGACATGACAGGGAGCGACGGGCTTGGGTTGGCTTGCGCCCCGGCACTTGGGAGGTTGGTTGTATTATGGGGTCGTTCAGCATCTTCCATTGGTTGCTGGTTTTGGTCGTGATCCTGATCCTGTTCGGCGCCGGGCGGCTGCCGTCGGTGATGGGGGATCTGGCCAAGGGCATCAAAGCGTTTCGCTCGGGCTTGAAGGATGATGGCGACAAGCCAGTGGACGGTGCCGTTCCAGTGGTGCCCGCCACGCCCGCAGCCGTAGCGCCCGCGACGTCCCAGGAAACAGCCCCTCAAGCGGCTGTTTCCCACCAGGCGCCGGTTCCGTCGCCGGTTGCAACGGTCCATGTCGCCGAGTCCCAGTCGCCGAGCCATTCGGCAGCGCCGATGCGCCCGCCCGGTGCCTGAGGATGGCCTTGATCGGGCGACGTCAAGGCTTCATGGCTACCGATCGGTCAGGCATCGAATTGTCACGACGGCTAATTTTGTTAGGCCGTCCGGGTGATTCTCCGGGTTCGTTCATTTTGCGAGTGAACGCCGGGCAGCGTATCCATTACAATCCTCCGGTTAGGGGAGAGAGGGATTGGCTTTGCCCGCTCGCCCCGGCCTCCTGTTCCCCAATCGGCGTGTCCCGCCCGTCTCCGTGACCAGCAGCGACCCAAACAAGACCCGCCATCCCACGGCTCCCGCTTCGGGCGATCCTGACGTCGAGGATACCCTTCCGGAAGGGTTTGATCTGAGCCGCTTTGCGCCAAGGGGGGCCACCGTGCCGCCCCATTCGGTCAGCCAGTCCGAAGATGAGGAAATGGCCGAGCTGATGCGGGCGTTGCGCGAGTCGATCCCGTATCAGGAAGAAGACGAGCCGCCGAAGGAAACGCAGAGGCCGGCCTCACCTTCATCTTCACCTTCAATGGCGTTTGAGGCTCCGACGTCGCGCACTTCCGTTGCACCCGGTCCTGGTTCCGGTCATAGCCCGGAGCCGGAGCCGGAGGCTGGCCCCGATTCCGATTCTGCCGAAGATGATTTTGCCCGCCTGTTGCGGACACTGCGCGAATCGATTCCTGATGATCCCGAGCCCGTCGCTGCCGAACCAAGCCAAACCGAGGCGGCGGCGGAGCCAGAGTGGCCTCTGGATCGTTCTGCTGCCGTGCCCGATCGTCCGCTGACGGAGACCCCAGAACCCCGGACTGTGCGTGCAGCGCCGTATTTTGCGGCCCCCGAGCCTGAACCTGAGCCTGAGGTGTTTGAGCCCGAACCTGCCGCCTACACGCCGCCCGCTGTTGGGCGCTCTTCTAGTGCTCCTTCCGCGACGGATCATCCGGTTTCCGATTCTCTTTCCAACGATCATCACGGCGCCGGGCATGAGGATAGCGATGTGGAAATCCCGCCGGGTGACGCCGGACTGTTCGCCGATTTGCTGAGTTCTCTTCGCGAATCCGCGCCCCGGTCTTCCGAAACCGATCCATCCCTTGATCTTGATCCCGTCAAAGAAATCACCGCCAATCGTGACCGTCTTAGGGATCTGCGCGCCGATAATCTGCGCGCCGACGAGATGGTGGATGAACTGGACGAAGAGGACGAGGGCGAATCCGAGCCTGAGCCAAGCCGACTGTCACGGGTTTGGAAAATTGCGCTGATGTTAGGCGGTGCCTCGGCTATGGGTTTGGCGGTTGCTCTGATCAATCCATTTGGGGAATCATCGCCGCCATCACCCCCTCCGACTCCGGTGGTTGTGCCGACCACCAATGAGGACGTCGGGAAGTTCAACGCGTTGGTTCCGACGGCCCAACATGCTCCGGTGACGGTGCCGATTCTGCCGGCTCCCGAGCCGCCGCCGGCTGTGGTTAAGCCGATTGAGCCGGCTCCAGCCCCCTCTCCGGCGCCAGTTTCGGCCCCGGCCCTGACGAAAGAGGCTTCTCCTCCGGTCGCGCCGCCGCCGGTGGAGGCTGCCGCCGCGCCGCCTGTTGCCGCGCCACCGCTTCAGCCGGCCCCGCCACCCGCCGCTGCCCCGCCGCCGGTGGCGTCCCGTCCTCCGATTGCAGAACCGCCGCCGGTTGCGGCGCTTCCACCGGCTCCTGAACCGCCACCGCCCGCTGCGCCACCGCCTTCAATGGCCTCGGCTCGATCCGCGCCACCGCCGGCGCCGCCACCCGTTCAAGTTGCGGCTGTTGCCCCCCCTCCTGTGGCGGTGGCTTCGGCGCCTGTGCCGTCGAAGCGCCCGGTGCTGCCGCCGGAACCTGCAAAGAGTGCGGCCCTTTCGTCTCCTCCGGCTCCGCCGCCTGTCGAAGCGCCGCCCAGCGCGGAGCGTTCACCGCCCAGCGCGGAGCGTCCGCCGGTTGCTCCCAGTGGCCCTCGCGTGTTTACTGTGCAAGTTGGCAGCTTCCAGGTGCTTCAGAATGCTGATTTCTTGATCAATGATCTCAAGAAAAAAGGGTTCGATGCCTACAGCAAGGATTGGACCGACGGGGGAGGGCGCCTTTGGCATGTGGTGCGCGTTGGCCGTTTGAGCAATCGGGCCGCCGCGAATGCCTTGGTGAAACACTTATCCAACGGAACCGACCTGGAGCCCTATATCTTGAGTGTCCACTGATTGGGCCGCTGGAGGCGGCGTCGAGGGCGCCGCTTCTGCGACTGTGGTCGGAGGGGCGTTGCCATCGTCCCGTGAACCCGCTACACCTCTGGTCATGCTGATGGGCTTGATGTCTTGGGGTCGCGAGGTGCGGCAGGCGGTCGGTGATATTGGATAGAATGGCCGGGGGAAGAAAAAGACCGGGCGGAGGACACCCCACAATGAAGCCGACGATTTTAGTCGCGGATGACGAACCGAGCATTCTGCTATCCCTGCAAGTTCTGTTGCAAAAGGCAGGCTTTACTGTACGGACGGCCCGCGATGGGGAAGAAGCGATAGCGGCGCTTCGAGAGTCGACACCGAGCCTGATTTTATTGGATGCTATGATGCCGAAGCGTGACGGCTTCGATGTCTGCCAAACCATTCGGGCCGATCCGGCATACAAGGACTTGCCGATCATCATGCTGACCGCCAAAAGCCGCGATGTCGAGCGGGAGAAGGGGATGGCCTTGGGCGCCACCGATTACATCACGAAGCCCTTTTCAACGCGGGATCTGGTCGGCACGGTACGGAAGTATCTGGAAGCCGGAGAAACTTGAGCCCGCCTGTTGGCAGCACCCGGCAGCGGTCGGGCGATGGTCGGGATTCGTGTTCAAGCGATTCCAAGGCCGGCGTGGGGCACGGCATGGTCAGCAACGTGAACAACAACGGGCACGGGTATTCCGGGGAAAGGCCACACGGCTTGGCTTCGTCGGGGGCGTATGTCGATCGCACCGGAAAGCATGTGGTTGCCCTGTTGTTCCTGGCCACCGGCGTCACGGCTGCGGCTGCGGCTGCGGTGGTGCCGGCTTTAATTGCGGGCGATAACGGGCAACCTCTGGTTCAAGAGGAAGGCGCTGTTTTTGCGGGTTTGGTGGCTGGAACGGTGGCGCTGCTGTGGTTCGCGGTGCGTTTGTGCCTGCTGCGTCCGTGCGAGCGTTTGGCCTACGATACCCAGTCCTTGGTCAATCCGGCCTCTTCTGGATTGGGCACAGGCCGGATTCAGGCGGAGGATTTTCCGGATCTGGCGCCCTTGCCTGATGCGATCAATATGCTCGGCGACCGGCTGGCTCTGACGCGGCGGGATCTGGATCGCGCGGTGGCCGAGTCCGTTGAGCGACTGGTCGAACAGAAAAGCCGCCTTACCGCCATTCTGCGCGACCTGGAAGAAGGCGTTTTGGTGTGCGACCTGCACCATCAAGTGCTGGTCCACAATCCTGCGGCCTTAAAACTGCTTCGTCTGAGCGATGAACAGGCGTTGGAGCCTGGGCGCACACTGTTCTCTTTGATGCTCGCGGACCCGATCCGTCACACGCTGGAACGTCTGAACCGCTTGGGTGGCGAGGAACCCGATCAACCGGGCATTTCAGCCCGCTTTCTGAGCGGAACCCTTGATGGTCGCGTTCTGCTGGATGGCCGGATGAGTCTGATTCTGGAAAATAAATCCCGGACAGGAGGGGTGACAGTCGAGCCCGCCGCGATTGGCTATGTCCTGACCTTCACCGACGCCACTCGAGAGTTGGCGGCGCTCGGGCGGCGAGATGCGTTGCTGCACGCCACCACCGAGGCTTTGCGGGCGCCATTGGCCAATCTGCGGGCGGTGATGGAAACCCTTGAAGACTGCCCAGAGATTGAGAACGAAGCCCGCGCTCATTTGGAAGCGGCAATGCTGGGCGAATGCGAAAGTCTGACCGTTCGGTTGGAGGGCATCACCGAGCAGTACCGAGCAACCGTCGTTGGCACTTGGCCCATGAGCGATTTGCGCTCTCATACGCTGATCGATCTGGTTCGCCATCGGGTCGCGGCGCATCAACAGATCACGATTACACCCACCGGCATGCCGTGCCTGCTCCATGGGGACAGCTTTAGTCTGGTGGCGCTGCTGGATCATCTGATCGAACGTGTGGGCAAACTGACCGGCGCCGTCGCCTTTGATCTGGCCGCCGACGCTGCCGCGCGCTGGACCTATCTTGACTTGGTTTGGACGGGGGCTCCGGTGCCAAGTACGACCATTGATCAATGGAAGGGGGAGACTCTGGCAGCCACGCTCGGGGGGTTGACTGTGGGGGATGTGCTGCGCCACCATCGCAGCGACTTATGGAGTGAAGCTCGGCCCGATGGCCGTGCTCGGCTGCGACTGCCGCTGCCTCCCACCGAGGAACCTGCTGGAGCGTCGCCGCCGCGTCCCGTGATCGATACCGCCGAACCAGCGGCCTTTCTGGCGCACCAATCGCCCTCTCCCGCCACCGATCTGACCACGCGACCGCTGCGGGATCTGGATTTTGTGGTGTTTGATATCGAAAGCACTGGGGCCGATCCGATTGATGGCGACGAAATCGTGGCGATCGCGGCGGTGCGGGTTGTCAATCGCCGAATTTTGACCGGAGATACCTTTCAGGCGTTGGTCAATCCGGGCCGGCCCCTCTCGCCCCAGGCTGCCCGTCGTCACGGAATTGCGGCCCGGCAGCTCCATAATCAGCCGGACATCACGTCGGTTTTGCCGCAATTTAAAGCCTTTGTCGGCAATACGGTGATGGTTGGTCATCATGCGGGGCTGGAATTGGCGTTCCTGAGATTGAGGGAGCGCGCTTGTGGTGTGCGTTTTGACAACACAGTGCTGGATACCAAGCTGCTGTCGCTGTGGCTGCAAGGTCGGAATGCGGATCATTCCCTTGATGCCGTGGCCCGGCGTTTGGGTATCGCCGCCATCGATCGCCACACGACGCTTGGCGACTGTCTGACCACCGCTGCTGTGCTGGTGGCAATGCTGGACCTCCTGCCTGATCGTGGCCTTGTCACTCTGGGCGATGTGCTCCGCGAAGCCAACAAGCTGGTGGCATTCGACACCAAGGAGCCTCCGCCGTGATTCCCTCCTCCATTGGGCTGCCGCCTCAACCTCGTAACGATCGGTTGGTTGCGTTATTCTTACTGGGGTTGGTTTTGTTCGCGCCGCCATTGGTGCGGATCTTTGGCATTCCGGCGACGATTTTCGGTATTCCGCTGCTGTTTCTTTATATGTTTTTGGCCTGGGCAGTGGTGGTGGTGCTGATTGCCCTGGACGTGGAGCGGCGGGGCGAACCCAAGCGACCAATGGTCAATCCCTTGGGTCCGTTTTTGCCCTGATTGTTTGGGGCGTTTTGTGATGGGCCGCCGGTCTTATACCAACGGCCCTAGACAATGATCCGTGCCGTTGGTATCGGCGGCGACCGCCGCCGCGCGCCCCATGGCGCGAAGCCAAGGGCGCGGACGCGCCCGCCCGGCGTCTGAGGGCAGCCTTGATGAGTTACCATCAAGGCCCGATGGTATTTAGGCGTCAAGCCGCCACGCTCTCGCG
>CAIXKV010000028.1 GCA_903920145.1 uncultured Rhodospirillales bacterium | reverse complement strand
GCTATAACGATGACACACTGCCGGTATCGGGCCGCGACGGCGGCCCCGCGCGCCTATGCGCGCGAAGCCAAGGGCGCGGATGCGCCCGCCCGGCGTCTGAGGGCAGCCTTGATGAGTCAACATCAAGGCTCGAGGGTATGAGGCCCAATGGTATGAGGCTAATGGGCTGCCTCAGCTTATATGACGGGAGCGCGGGCGTCTTTTGCGGAGATGGCCAAGGCTCAGGATTTACGCTTCCGACCGGCCTTTTTGCCGGTTTCAGCGGCGGCAATCGCCGTCTTCAAACGCTGGCAGAAGGTCTCCAAGACCTGCAAACGGGCGTGGCGCTTGCTGTTGGCTGGGACTAGCGTCCAAGGCGCCGAGCTGGTGCTGGTCTTCTCGATCATATCATTGACTGCAACCTCGTAGGCATCCCACTTATCGCGATTACGCCAGTCCTCATCGGTTAATTTCCAACGCTTGTACGGGATGGTTTGCCGTTCTTCAAAGCGTCTGGCCTGCTCGTCCTTGGTGATATGGAGCCAGTACTTGACGAGAATAATCCCATGCTCCGCCAAATGCTGTTCAAAAGTATTGATCTCAGCATAAGCCCGGCGCCACTGATCTTCACTCGCCAAGGCCTCCACCCGCTCAACCAGCACCCGCCCGTACCAACTCCGGTCAAACAGAGTGATACGCCCCGCCCGCGACAGATACCGCCAAAAACGCCACAAATAATGGCGGGCGCGCTCTTCATCGGTGGGAGCGGCAATTGGTAACACCTGATAATCGCGGGCATCCAAAGCCCGCGTAATCCGCCGAATGGCCCCGCCCTTGCCGGCGGCATCCCAGCCTTCGAACACCACGACCGTGGAAATGCCCAGCGCCTTGGCTTCGCGGTACAAAATATTGAGCCGGGCGGTCAAGCGAGCCAATTCGGCGTCATACTCCTCCTTGGAGCGATCCAAGGTCATGTCCAACGTGTCGAGGATCGACGGTTGAATCCGACGAAGCGGCCCCCCTCCCGCATCGGGCTCGGTCGGAATCGTGACCGATGAGGGCAACGTCGCATGCATCTGGTTCCGCGTCTCGCGCAACAGCGCCCGATGCCGCAGATGACGAGCCGCCGCATCGCGAAATGTGGTCAGCACCGCCAATTCTCGATACCGCTGGTCTTCGCCCTCGACAATGGTCCATGCGGCATGGCCAGTGCTGGTGCGGGTGATGGTCCGCTCCGCCGCACCGATAAACTGGTCGTACATCCGCCAGTGTTCCCAGTCTGCTTCGGAAACACGCCAACTGTCCCGAGCATCCGCAGCCAACCGCTTAAGCTGGCGCTTTTGAGCATCCTTGCTCAGATGAAGCCAAAATTTCAAAATCAGGGCGCCATCTTCGGCCAAGGCGGTTTCAAATCCGACGATCCGATCAAGACGACGGATCAGTTCATTTTCGCTGCTGCGTCCATAGGCGTGATCCAAAACTGGCGCCGAATACCACGAGCGCAAAAACAACCCAATGCGCCCCCGAGGTGGCAAATCCCGCCAAAAACGCCAGAATTCTGGCCGTTCCCGCTCTTCGTCAGAAGGGGCGCTGTAGGCGCAGGCCGAAATCCAACGCGGGTCCATCCATTCGGTCAACAAATTGATGGTCTGGTTTTTGCCCGCACCATCGACTCCAGCAAACACAAACAGCGTCGGAAAATCGGCGGTGCGAAGCTGTTGCTGGAGTTCCAGAATTTCGATGCGCAGGCTGGCCGCCACGGCATCGAATTCCTCTCTTGAAACCTTGCGGCCCAGTTCGGCGGTCCTGAACATGATCCCCCCCGGCCTTCACGCGGGGCCATGACATCAAAGCCCCGGATAACGCACAAGTGCCCCCATTTGCTCACTCTGCGGCTTCGGTGGCGGTTCCCGTGTCGGTCTCGACAGGACGGCGGCGTCCCCAATGCAGGTCTGGAAACACATTAATCATCGCCGTGATCAAAGCCGACAGATAGGGCAAAGATTGCACCATCAGCAGTCCCGACCACAAGAAAGCATCCCGATTTTCGTGACCGAACACCAAAACGATGGCCAGGGCCGCCACCCACAGGCCCAGCATCAACATAACCTCTTCCGAGGCCATGAGCAGACCCTGCATTAAGGCCGGCTGATTTTCACATTTGGGGGTCCGCACAAAGGGCCGACCCGACGTGAAAATCCCCTGCCACACGGCCCGCCCGACGGTATGGGTCAACGCCATGCCAGCCACCGCCGCGCCCACTTTGTCCCAAAATCCGCAGGGAACCCGCGCTTCATACAGCCACAGGCTGGCGGCCACTTTAAACGCAAACACGGCCAGCGTCGGCACCAAAAACACGGTCGGTGGAAACTCAAAATACTTGGGCAACGTCAAAAGGCCAATCGACCAGACGATACTGGCAACGCCAAAGCATAAATGAGCAGCATCGGCAAACCAAGGCAACCAGCCGGTGATAAAATGATATTTCTGTCCCGCCGTCAGACGTTTCGAACCTAGTAAAAACTCCCGCCAATGGTGCTTCATAATTTGTAGTGCGCCATAAGCCCAACGGAATCTCTGAGTCTTGTAGCCCGAAAAACTGTCTGGAACCAGCCCCTTGCCAAAGCTATTGGACATATAGACCGACTCGTAACCAAATTCGAACAGCCGCAACCCCAAATCGGCATCCTCGGTAATGCACCACTCGCCCCAACGACCGACCTTTTCCAAAGCGGTCTTGCGGATAATGGTCATGGTCCCGTGCTGAATAATGGCGTTTCGCTCGTTACGCTGAACCATCCCGATGTGAAAGAAGCCGGCATATTCCCAATTGATCATCCGCTTGAAAACATCGCCTTCCCACTCGCGATAATCCTGGGGAGACTGGACAAAGCCCACCTCGGGACGCTCAAAGAACGGAATGGTGCTGGATAACCAATCGGGTGTAACCTGATAGTCGCTGTCGATAACCGCTACGAAGTCGGCATCGGGTGCGGTCTGTTCCAGGCCGAAATTCAGGGCTCCTGCTTTAAATCCAGGCCAATTGGCCAAGTGGAAAAAACGGAAGCGCGGGCCGAGCTGCTGACAATAGGCTTCCACAGGCCGCCAAACGGCTTCGTCTTTGGTATTATTGTCGATCAACAGCACTTCGAAATTGGGATAATCCAGACGTGCCAAAGCATCGAGCGTCTCGATCACCATATGTGGCGGCTCGTTATAGCATGGCACATGAATCGAGACCTTGGGTGCGTTGGCCGGTGCGGGCCCTCGTACCGGCTCGAACTGGCGATCAAAGCGACGGCGCCAGACCACTTCGGTCAATTCCAGGCCATCGATCAGCATGATCATCAGCAGCAGCAACTGGGCAAAAATCAACACGCCCCAGGCAATTTCAGTACTGGTGGCCAGCCCCGAACTCATAGCCGCCGTCGCCGTCCAGACCAGCACCGAGGCCACCGCCTGGATCAGAACGGCATAAAACAGCTGACCGACGCGCCGTAGATCGGTTCGTCGGCTGACAAACCACAGCATCGGCAGCAACGCCAAGGCGCTAGAGATCGCGCACAAGATCGGCCAGCTCGGAATCTCAACCACATCGCCAGCCATGGGGAATTTGGGCTGACGGTAGGCATCCCACAACCCCCACGAGGTGCCGGCACTGCCTTCCAAGGTCCGCTTCCAGGGCTGATCGAAGGCCTCCATGATATAATAATCAAGATGATTCTGGCCGGCGATATTCAGAAAACCACGGATAAACTTAGACTGATTGACCAAAGAGGCTTCGGCACCTCGGCGCCAAGGACCGTCACTTGGCCAGCCGATTTCACTAATCAGGATGTGCTTGTTGGGATATTTCTGATGCAGCTCGTTATAACGAAACATCGAATAGGTCACGGCCTCGTCCACCGGCACGCCTTCCCAATAAGGCAGAATATGAACGGCGATGAAATCCACCGCATCCACCAGCTCGGGATGGTTCAGCCAAACATGCCACGGCTCGGCGGTCGACACCGGAATATTGACCTGACGTTTGACGCGCTTGATGTACTCGATGGCCTGGGCAACCGTGACGTCCGTGCGCAAGATCGCTTCGTTACCGACAATCGCCCGCCTGACATTCGGATTGGCGCGGGTCAGGCGGATCAGATTGGCAATTTCGGGTTCATCGATTTCAGGCTTCCCCTGAATCCAGGCCCCTGCCGTGACCGACAGACCATATTTCCGAGCAATCCCCGGCACCAGATCGGCATTGTTCAGGGCGCTATAGGTCCGAACGCTCTTGACGTTGCCCTGAAGCAACTTGAGGTCGCGATCAATGTCATCGGCCTGGGGTTGATCGCCCTCCATCGGGTTCTGGGTTGCCTGGTAGGGACTGAGACCAACGCCGCTGATCACGCCGGCCCAAGGCCGCTCGCTGACCGGCCAATTTGCCACCGACCACGCCAAGGCATTTAAAATCACAACCAGCAGAAGGACCGCGATCGCCGATTTCCGCATGTGGGAGTCTTTCCTTGTCCGCGCACCCTGTCGATCAAAGCGGGCTCCGCCCATCGCCGGGCGAACCAAGCGGGCCACCCGATAGCACCCGCCGGAATCGGGTTCACGCCGGACAAAACAGTTCGAACCACCGCCGTCTTTTAGCCATTTCCGTTTCCTACCGCAACCGCCCATTGGGAACAGAATGATCCGATGAAGGCGAGTGCAGCGGTATCCGTGACGCTCTTTGGACAAGCCTTTTTCAAGACAACTCCGTCATACACGGGCGCGATCGTAAGGTCGGCTTAGAGTGCCCATCAAACGCGAGAACGAATCCTCTTATTATCTCTGGAAAGAGCCCCTTCTTCGAATAGCTCGGCTAATTTTTCGACCATTGCACCGCCAAGTTGCTCGACATCGTTGATGGTGACGGCGCGATGATAGTAACGAGTGACATCATGACCAATACCAATGGCTAAAAGCTCAATCGGCGAGCGGGTTTCGATGGCGGCAATTACGCTTCGCAAGTGATGCTCCAGATAATGGCCGGGATTAACCGATAATGTCGCGTCATCCACTGGAGCCCCATCCGAAATCACCATTAAAATTCGGCGCTGTTCCGACCGACCCAACAGCCTCGTGTGCGCCCATAGCAAAGCCTCACCATCGATATTTTCCTTGAGAATACCTTCACGCAGCATCAAGCCCAAGTTCTTACGAGCCCGGCGCCAAGGGGCATCGGCAGCCTTGTAGACAATATGACGCAGATCATTGAGCCGCCCCGGCGTGGGAGGCTTACCCGCAGCCACCCACGCCTCCCGTGCCCGCCCGCCCTTCCAAGCACGGGTGGTAAACCCAAGAATCTCGACCTTAACGCCGCACCGTTCCAAGGTCCGAGCCAAAATATCGGCACTTAGAGCGGCAATCGTAATGGGCCGGCCCCGCATGGACCCAGAATTGTCAATCAGCAACGAGACCACCGTATCGCGGAACTCGGTGTCGCGTTCCTGCTTGAAGGATAATGGTTCCATTGGATTGACAACGACCCGTGCCAAACGACCGGCGTCAAGCAACCCTTCATCCAAATCAAAATCCCAGGCCCGCTGTTGTTGTGCCAACAACCGCCGTTGTAGACGATTCGCTAACCGAGCAATCAATCCATGCAAATTCTTTAATTGATTATCAAGCAATATCCGCAACCGAGACATTTCCTCGGCATCGCATAACTCTGCGGCACTGATTTCTTCATCAAACTGTGCCGTATAAATTTTATACGCATCGGCGTCAAGATCTAACCCACGCTCCCGAGCCCGCCGCCGTTGAGGACCAGAGGGCTGCGCTTCGTCGGCGGAGACGGTCTCGCCGCACTCGCCATCCATGTCCTCGGTGGCGTCCTCTTGCTCTTCTCCTTCGTCCTCGCCATCGGCCATCATGCCGGTGGGCACTTCAGTCTCGGTGCTTCCTTGATCGTCGGCGGCGGCACTGGTGCTGTCGTCGCCCTCATCCGAGCGACGCTCTTCGTCATCCTCATTTTCGGGCGGCTCGGATCGTGGTTCCGGTTCACCACCGATTTCGAATCCCAAATCCACCAGCAGCCGACGCACCCCTCGGGCGTAAGCCTCCTGGTTCCCGATCTTATCCGACAGTCCCCGCCAGTCCTCCCCTAACCGCTCGTCCAGCCAGGGCCGCCACAATGCCACGGCGGATCGGGCCGCCAGTGGGATCGGCTGACCATGCAGAACCTCCCAGGCCAGCGCCCGTAAGACTTCGGCCAACGGCACCTGCTCACGGCTGACGGCGCGGTCCAATCCTTGACGCAAGCACCGCTCCTCGCCCGCTGCGGCCAGATTGACCGCAACGCCGGGCATCATGCGAACCCCCAAGGCCTCGCATCGCACCTGTTCCAAGGCGTCAAAGACCGCACGCGGCGCATCGCCAGCGGGCATCCGTGCCGCATGAATGTCTGAATTATGGTAACGCAGACGCAACCCCACCGCATCGGCAGCACCTCGGGTACAGGCGATCGTAACCGGATTGAGGTCGCGAGTCGGCGCTGGCACCCTTACTCTCTGACCACTGACCGCCGCCGGATCGTTGCCGAAACCGACCTGAACGTCGTCCCGTTCAGCCAACGCCCGAACCACTGCCGCAGTCGACCGCTTAAACACCTCGACCGGGCTTTCCGTTTCGCTCATCACCACGCCTTCGCCTAAGATCACCTTATCCTGGCATCCCTGGAGCTTGGCTCCAGGGATGCCAGGATAAGGCTTTTCGTGGGCTCTGCCCACCCCACAAGGAGCCAATCAGCCTTTAAACCTGTGATACCGGCGAGCCCTGATACTGACACATCGCCGGTATCGGGCCGCGACGGCGGCCCCGCGTCCTCGTGGACGCGAAGCCAAGGGCGTGCAGGACTGCGGGTACGGGACGGAAGCCTACGAAAGCCAACGGAATAGGCCGTCCGCTGGATTCACCGCTTTAGAATCCCCGCGCTGCCGCTACTTTCAGCAGATCGGTCAATTCCGGGCTTTTCCAGTGACGCGACCGGCTCACTTCCGCACGCACCAAGTCCAAATAATCAACCACCAGCAACCGCTCATCAGGCGACATCCCGGCGCGCTGACCAAGACCATAGGCCATCATATCAACGACGTTCCGACTCGAGACCGATAAGTATTGGGCAAGCCGCAGATTAAACACCAGCGCGATTTCATTCAGGCGCAACAGATGATCGAAACGCCCCGCCACCGCCTCGCCCGCTTCCATCCGAACGGCCTTGCCGACGGAGGCTTCCAGATCCTCTCGCACCTGATCCAACCACGCATCAAAAGCCCCGAACGCTTGATCCTGGGTCCGGGCGAACAGATGCCACCCCCAAATCAGACGCAACAGCCACACCACCTCTTTGTAATCCGGGGCGGCATCGGCCCGCTGGGTCATGATCACCGCCAGCCGCCGCATTACCACCGGCACCAGTCGCTCGCTCAAAAAACGGCCCAAATCCTGCCAGAGATGAGCGAAGATTGGCCCGGTTACGCTATTGCCCAAGAAACCGGCCAAACCCAGCGCCGGCATGACGTGAAACAGACAGTCCATGGTTTGCTCGAGTTCAGCCTTTTCTCGAGCGGTGAAGCGGATCAAGGCCCCCGGCAAACGGGTATCAAATTTCAGAGTCCCCCCCAGAATTGCCGACAGATTGGCACAGCATGCCGCGAAATGCGTCATCATCGCCTCGATCACGAAGACATCATCGCCATCGTCCCGAAACCCATTCTGACGCAGATATAACCCCACCGCCCGGTACTGCCGCCCAACATTCAACGCAGTCAACGGCACCAGCAGAACCAACTCCGAACGGGCTTGCGGCGTTACCACGGTATCGCGAAAGGCTTGA
Source organism: uncultured Rhodospirillales bacterium (assembly GCA_903920145.1). Taxonomy (GTDB): domain Bacteria; phylum Pseudomonadota; class Alphaproteobacteria; order Azospirillales; family Azospirillaceae; genus BOG-933. Next base: position 2,148 of record CAIXKV010000028.1, on the reverse strand, counting down.
ACCCCGCGACGCAACTGCGACGCCACCCGCTCGGCATCATCCCCTTCGACGCTCCCATCCCGACCGGATAGCGGCAATGCATCATGATCATGGCTCGCCGCGATCAGATGCTCCTTCAAAATCGGACCACAAAGGGCCGTTGCTGCCAAATACTCGACGACGAAACGCAGAAACGATGCCTCAACTGGCGCGATGAGGGTTGTGTGCAGCGCTCCCTCGCGAGCCTCGCTCAACCGCCTGAGATTAATAGCCTCCAAAAAGGCAAGCTGCTTTCGGTGATCGCCCAGGCAACGCCCAATCACCTCCACCGCCCGCTGACACAAACACTGCCGCAATATCTCCGTCTCGGGTTCGTGAAATACATCGTCCAGCACTTCGGTCTCGGCCATTTCGTCCAGGCGATGCTGAACCATGTCTGCCGTTTTAGCGAATTCCGTATGATCCAGTGCCGCCCACAGGCCCGCCACATCAACGCGCTGAACCATGCCCGGAATCACCCGCCGAGCCCTTAAAAACAGGGGATCACCGACCAAAATCGGCTCAAACAGCTCTGTGAACAGCCGGCGGGCACGCTGGGGGCGCCGCCTGTTGAGATACTCGATCACAGTCCGTTTGACGATCTCGGCCCGACTCGCGTGACCGGGAAAGGCCAGCCGGGACACCTGACGCAACAGATCGCGGACCTTAGGGGCTGGCAACGGCGCCACCAACGCCATCACGCGCTGCCGAAGGGACTCATCCACCGGCCCCTGAGTGGGATCGTCATTTCTGTCCCGCAGCAAACAGCCCTCCCCCAAAAGGAGGGGCTTTCCCACAGGCCCTCGAATAAGGCGCTTTCGTGAGTTCGCCCGCCCCCCGCAAAGAGTCCGTCAGCCCCTTGCGGGTGTGTCGGGCAAAGCTCAACAAAACCACAGCCACGAACACCACTCGTCCCGTGACAGTGTAGGCCCGCCTTTCCGGCACCTGTGGCACGCCCCCTACGACAACGCCAAGCGCACTTCAATCATATCGGCCCCATCGACAGGCTCAATCTCGCGGAAACCAAGAGCACGACACAAAGCCAACACCGCGCCATCCGCCCGCGAAACCTTGCCATAAACCTCACCAACGCCCCGATCCCGAGCATAAGCAAGGCTCTTGCTCATCAAGATGTGATCAAGACCGCGCCCTTGCAGTCCACTCAGAACCGTGACTCGAAATTCGGCAGTTCGACCATCGGGATCGGCGCTGATCCGAACGCCACCATGAATTTCAGCCACCGGCCCCCGGAACGGAGACGCCACCGCCACCAAGCCCATGTCGCGGTCATAATCAATTTGGGTCAGACGAACCACCGCCGCATGGGTCAGGGGCGGGATTGAAGTTTGGGAGTCCGACTGACGATTTTCGCTAAAGACCCGCTCGAAGGCACGACGCACGGCAGGTTCATCTTCGGGCCGGATCGGGCGAATCAGATACTCTTCACCATTCTGGAGCCGAACCTGCTCCTCCAACTGCTTAGGGTACGGACGGATGGCCAGCCGCGCCGCGCCGGGCCGTTTGGGCGGCGCCACCTTGATCCGCGCATCGAGAGCCAACACCCCTTTGTCGTCGGCAAACAGCGGATTGATGTCCAGCTCGGTGATTTCGGCAAAATCCGTCACCAGTTGCGAGATTTTGATCAATGTATGGGCGATATCGTCGATCACTGCCGCAGGCTGATTCCGATAGCCTCGCAGCAGCCGGTAAACCAGTGTGTGTGAGATCAATTCGCGAGCCAACGGCATATTCAACGGCGGCAGCGCCAAAGCCTGATCGGCCACCACCTCGACACTGATTCCGCCCTGACCGAACAGGATCACCGGGCCGAACAATTGATCGTCGGTCATGCCGATAATCAGTTCATGGGCCCCGGCCCGCACCGCCATTTGCTGAACCGTAAACCCTTCGATAACGGCATCAGGGCGAGCCAGCCGCACCCGCTCCAACATCCCTTCGGCTTCGGCCCGCACTTGCTCGGGATCGGCAATCCCCAGCACCACGCCGCCGATGTCCGACTTGTGGGTGATATCCGGCGACAGAATTTTCAACGCCACCCGCCCACCAATCGCCCGCGCGGCTTCGGCGGCTTCTTCGGGAGTCGTCACCCGGCGCGTGTCAACCACCGGG
>CAIXKV010000027.1 GCA_903920145.1 uncultured Rhodospirillales bacterium | reverse complement strand
GCTATAACGATGACACACTGCCGGTATCGGGCCGCGACGGCGGCCCCGCGTCCTCGTGGACGCGAAGCCAAGGGCGCGGATGCGCCCGCCCGGCGTCTGAGGGCAGCCTTGATGAGTCACCATCAAGGCTCGATGGTATCACAGGGGGGTTATTTTGGTGCCCTGTTGTCACCGTTGTCTTGGCCCCTGTAAAGCCGGACGCGCTTGTCATCCGCGCGGAGGGGCTCCGCGTTTCTGGCAAGGGACGCAGCCTCCCTGATCCCCAATCCCGATGAAGCCGCGCCATCGGGATTGGGGATAGAGGGACGAGAAGGAAAGCCAGTGCCCTTTGTTAAAGAACCCCTAGGCTGCCGAAAACCCGATAGCCCACCAGCAGAATCATGACGATCAGGTAGCTGCGCAAGGCCAACAGCGACCACTTCACCACGGGCCGCAAGGCCATCCGGCCCAACCGATCCGGGTCACATTTGAGTTCCGGGGTGTCGTCCAGGGGATGGATCACACGGTAGCAGGGGAGCGGGCGATCCAAGGTTGCGTCGAAGCTGGTCATGGTTTGTCTCCTGATGATGTCCGTAGGTGAGTGAGTGAGTGAGGGGGGGGCGGGGGCGAGATCAGGGCGTGGTGGCGGGGAACAATTCGGGCGCCAACACCTGAGCCGCCAAAACCAATGATAAAGCAAAGAGGACAGCAATCACGGTCCAGTTGACGACATTATTCCAGGGCTTATTGACGAAAGCTTCGCCCAATAATTCACGGTCGTTAAGTAATAATTGCAGGAAAATAATGGCCGATGGTAGCATAATTCCAGCTAATACTTGGACTGATACGATAATTTCCTGAAGCGGCGCGCCAGGAATTAGGACTAATCCTGCCGCCAGGGCCACGCAGGCGGCGTAACTGGCGTAAAAACCAGGGGCTTCGCTCATTCTCATTTGGAGGCTGTGGCTCCAGCAGGCCACCTCGCCCCAGGCCCAGGCGCTGGACAGTGAAACCGCCGTGGCGCCCAAGATCGCACAGTTGACCATCATCAGCAGGATCAGGGTACGGCCCACATGGCCGATACTCGGAGCCAGGGCTTCGGCCATCTGGGCTGGGTCGGTGTAGTCAAGGCCGGCTTGATGCAGGGCATTGCCGACCAGCATCATGGCCAGTCCCAAGCCGACCACCATGCAGGCGCCGAGAAAGGTGTCAATCCGCGCCCATTTCAAGTCGGAAAAGCGCAGGCGCTTGTCGGCAACACAGCTTTGCTGAAAGAACAACTGCCACGGGGCAATGGTGGTGCCAACGATGGCGATCACCAGAAATACCAGATCTGGCGTGATGCCCCCCGCAGGAACGCTGGGCACCACCAGATCGTGGATGACCGTGGAGGCGTCGGGGGTGGTCATCGCCGCCAAGATGAACCAGGCCAAGTCCAAGCCGCACAGCACCAGAGTCATCCGTTCCCAACGGCGATAGCTGCCGGTGCCGACCAATCCAACCAAGGCGGCCGCCGCCAGTGGAACCGCGATCAGGGGCGAAAGCCCAAGCCTGTCGGCAGCTAAAGCCACCGCCGCAAATTCCGTAACCAGCGTCAGGAAATTGACCAACAACAGGTCAAACAGAGAAAAGCGGCCCCACCATTTGCCAAAGCGGCGGTAGATCATGGCTGCGTGACCGCGACCTGTCGCAATCCCTAGGCGCGCGACCATTTCCTGGATGAAGTAGGTAACGGGCAGGAGCAGCAACAGCACCCACAGCAGCTTGGTGCCATATTGGGCGCCGGCCTGGGTGTAGGTGGAAATAGCGCCGGCGTCATTGTCGGCGACCATCACGATCAGGCCGGGGCCGGCCACCACCAGGAAGCTGAGCAGGCGATGGCTCCAGCGGGATCCGACTGTGCGGCCATCGGGTTTGGTTGCGGGGGGCATAGTATGGTCTCCATCCGGTCTCGGCCAAGCCGACCCGACGGAGACCCGATGGGCTCTGCCTAGTCGGCTTGGTTGGACGCCGTCACGGCGTCGCAGATTCTGCGCTTGCGGGGGGCTCCGGACTCAAAGGCCCGGCAGCGTCTAGGGTCGTCGTCCATGGAAGGGGCTTTCAGGAACGATGGATAAAAGGGGTCGCTATTCCGGCGCGGCCAAAGCACGCAAAGCCGGGCTGCGCTCTCGCCATGCGGGAGCGCGGCCAAGCTTAAGCCGTCGGGCGGACTTGCCATCGGCGCGGGATTCGCCGGAGGCACTACAGACCGACCGTTGGGCCAGTCCGAGGGGGGGAATATCGGTGTCAAGAAAGGCGGTCATATCAAGACCCTCCTTAGGCTTGCGGTGTGATTCCGGGCCCAGGAAGTGTCCAACCGCCTCGTCGGCCGGCGTCGTCAGCCAACCCTGATCATGCGGTCACATCAACATCCCAGGCAGATGGCACCGCCACAGGCCCGAGTCGCTCCAACGAACGGCCACGGCACTTGGCGGGTCTCCTGCTAGATCGCGGGCTCATGTGATCCTTGCTGCATTGTTTCACACGTCCGACCCCTTCACGGGGGCGACTTCCGGGGGGTGATCCCGCCAGGAGCCGCTTTGGGAGGAGCGGGCGAACGGCACTCAACGGCCACCGCAAAAAAAAGTCCCAGGACGGTGTCTCAGAGCGTCGCCTGAGGTGCTATATACGCCTCGCTGAAGGCGGATCAAGCAAATTATTACGGAATCTTTAAGGCCGGGGCGGTGCCGAGGTGGCAGGCGGTGGCCCGATTTATTGGAATTGCCCTAATATCAGGCTTGAAAGTCCTGATTTTCTCGGGCCAAAGATCGATCGCGACGCAATAAAAGAAAATAGTTTAATAGAATTTCGGATTATTATTATCATGTGCGGCATTTTGTCCTTCTGTTGTGCCTTACAGGTGGCTGGTCAGTGGCTATCGGTTATGGTCGCGCCAGCAAAAAGCCTGATCCCCATTCCCGATAAGTAGACTTCATCGGGAATGGGGGATCGGCGGCGATCGCCGCCGCAGGGTTCGTGTAGCGCCCCGCTGATGGAGTCCCATGAGCGGGAATGGGTGTTCGTGGTGTGTGGAGTGGCGATAATGGGGTTCTTTAACTGGGGGCGGAAGTCGACGGTTCCAGATCACGTCTATTCCGTGATGAACGACGATCACGCCGCGCTGTACCGCATTCTTGCAGAACTGCGCGAGGGAATCGCGACGCAGCCCAATGGCGAAACCGAGCGTGGTTTTCAGCGGGCCATTCTGTTGAGCACGGCTCGGAAGCTGATCGATAAGGCTCGCGAGCATTTTCAGCGTGAAGAGGCCCTGATGGCCGCATATGGCTATCCTGAGATCAAGGCGCATCGGAGCGAGCATTTGATGCTCCTGCGAACGGTCGAAACCTATCACGCGACTCTGGCGTCGAGCCATCGGCCCATCACTGGCGATGTGGCGAAGTATTTTAAAGCTTGGCTGACCAACCACATTCGCACGGCGGATCGGCGGCTTGACCGTTTCCTCGTCTCTGCCGCCAGCGCCACCGGAAAGGTTAGTCTGGTCAGTCGTGGTGATCTGAACCAGGGAGGGGAGGCCAGTTGGACCGCCGAAAACACCTTATTATGGGCGACACTTCAGGACTGCGTTTCCAAAGAGACGGTCGGGGAGCATCGCCGACAGACAACCGATACGATTCAGGACATGCAGATACGGCAAAAGCGCGAGCAGGATCGGCTGCAACGGCAAAACCAACGCCGAAAAGCCGCGACGGTGGCGCGTCAGGTTCGTGCGTTGTTTTTTGAATGAGAGTATCGGGCCTCATGGGGTGTTGGGTGCGATGGATCGGCCTTCTGCCAGGAACGCACGGAAGGCCGGAGCGGGGAGGGGGCGGCTGAAAAGGTAGCCCTGGATAAAGTCGCAATTATGATGACGAAGGAAGTCCAGTTGCGCCTGAGTCTCCACGCCTTCGCCGATCACCTGGAGATCAAGATTGTGCGCCAAGGCTACGATCGCCGCCGTCAGCGCCGAGTCGCGCGGCCCGGTGGGCACGTCCTTGACGAAAGAACGATCGATCTTGAGCGTTTGAACCGGAAGATGTTTGAGATAACTGAGTGATGAGTATCCGGTTCCAAAGTCATCGATGGAAATACGGATCCCCATCTCGTGAAGTTCGTCCAGAATCACCATGGTGGAAGAGGCGTGTTCCACCAGCAGGCGCTCGGTGATTTCCAGCTCCAACGAATCTGCGTTCAGTCCGGCAGCCGCAAGGGCGTCGGTGATGGTTCGAATCAGCTCCAGGCGACGGAATTGGCAGGCAGAGATATTAACAGCGACGCTGATCGGGTGGCCCGCGATGGTGGCCCAACCACCGGCTTCTAAGCAGGCCTGACGCAGCACCCATTCGCCGATTTCGACGATCAATCCGGTGTCTTCGGCCACCGGAATAAAGTGGTCGGGGGGAACCTGCCCCAGAGCCGGGTTGTGCCAGCGCAAGAGGGCCTCGGCTCCGATGGTGGCGCCGGTGCGCAAGTCGGCAATCGGTTGGTAGACCAGCGTCAGCTCGTCGCGGGCGATGGCGTGACGTAAATGGGTCTCCAGGGCGACCCGCTCGCCCAGCTTGCGGTCGATTTCCGGGGTGAAAAAGCGATATCGGTTCCGTCCAACGGCTTTAGCCTGACGCATAGCGGCGTCAGCATTGCGAAGCAAGGGTTGGGGCGCATTCCCGTCCGTGGGAGAAATGGTGATGCCGATGCTGGCGGTGACGGAAAACTCTCGCCCGTCGATCGCGAACGGCTTGGAAAAAGCCGACAGAATCCGCACGGCAACGGCATCGGCATAAACGCAGGCCGCGATATTTGGCAGGAGGATAGCAAACTCATCACCGCCGAAACGTGCGACCAATCCGCCTTCCGGTGCCGTTATGATCAATCGTTGTGCGGCCTCGACCAACAGCATGTCGCCGCCGTCATGTCCTAGCACTTCGTTGATCACCTTGAAATGGTCCAGATTCACGAACAGCAGCGCCAGCAGTCGACCATCGGGGCGGTCTGCCGCCAGAGCCTCGCTCAATCGCGCCAGCAGCGACAGCCGGTTGGAAAGCCCGGTCAAAGCATCATATTTGGTTTGGTACGAAAGCGCCTTTTCGAAGATTTTTCGCTCGGAAAGGTCTTCACCGATCACCAGAAAATGGTCAACCGTTCCGTCCGTCGCAATAATCGGGGTGATGCTGGTGAGTTCCCAGTAGAGGGAGCCATCTTTGCGCCGCCGATGCAGTTCACCCCGCCATTCCTGGTTGTTGTTTGGTGCTTGCCAAGGGCCAAGGCGGGCTTTGTCGTCGGGCTCCAGGATCGATAGCGGGAAATTTTCCACTTCATCACGGCGATAGCCGGTGGTTTCGACAAAACGGCGGTTAACATACTCGACGAGGCCGCAGGCGTTGACGATGGCGATGGCCGCCGGGCTCTGTTCGACGGCTTCTGAGAGCTTGCGTAATTCTTCTTCGGCTTTGACTTGGGCGGTCACATCGCAGGCGGTGCCGCGATAGCCAAGAAAGGAGCCTTCCTTGTCAAAGATTGGCTTGCCGCTGCATTTGACGTAACGGTCATGGTCGTAACCGTTGGCCGCCGTGCCGACTTTGACCGGGTAGATAAAGTCACGGAACGGCAGGTGGCGGTCGAGAAGCTCTTGATGTGAACGCCAAAGTGGCGTTTCCAAGCTATTGCCGGTGGCTTCCTGCCGGGTCAGGCCGATCAGGTGGACAGGTTCCAGGGGATTGGTTTCGGCCATCCGGTGGGAAAAACCGGAGAAGCGCAGGTCCGGCCCCATCTCCCAGAACCAGTCCGAAGTGGCGCTGGCATAGTCGCGGAATCGGCTCTCGCTGGCTTGAAGGGCGTCCTGAGTCCGTTTGACCTCGGTCAAGTCGATGTCGATGATATAGAATTCCCGCCGTCCATCCTGGGTGGTGAGCCGGGCGTAGCTGGACAGCACTGGAACCGAGGCGCCATCGCAGCGCCGACGGAGGCGCTCGCCGGAAGCGGGGGGGATATCGCCATCTTGCCAGTCAATCAGCTCTCGGACCACCTTGGCGTATTGAGCCGAGGGCACGATCAGGTCTTCTAACCGGCGTCCCAAAGCTTGATCCCGGCGATAGCCATAAAGAGTTTCGCTGGCGGCATTCCAAAACACGATCCGCCGATCATCGTCATAGCCTTGGACCGCAATGGTCGAGACACCTTCGAACAGGAGCCGGAACCGTTGGGCAGCCGTGCGGAGTGTGATTTCGGCGTGGTGACGGTCGGTGACGTCGGTGGCCGTGGTAATGAGATAGCCGTCCGGGAGCATCGTGTCGCGTAATTCCACGACGATTCCATGGGTCAGTGTGCATTCACGGATCGTTTGATCGGGAGAGGGGCCGACATCGTCCGAGGGCTTGGGGTCCGGTCCTCCGCAGGAGGCAAGGTGGTGGGCAATTGCGGCCAACGACGTCCCCATTGCGACCAGCTCTTCGGGAAGACCTCGCAGCGCGGCGAAACGTCGATTCCACAGCACCAGCCGGCCTTCGGGGTCGAAAACGCCGATACCATGGCTGACGCCGTTAATCGTTGCTCGTGACAGTGCGGCCTGTTCTTCCCGTGTTCGTTCGTCTTGTTCTTGGCGACGCATGAGCTGGAGGCCAAGGATCGTGAGGGCTCCGATGATGAGAACCAAGAGGGTCGTGCGGATGGCATTGGTCACCGTCTCTTGCCGCCAACTGGCCAACGCCGCGCTTTGGTCAAGGGTGGCGACGGCCAGAAGCGGCAGATCTCCCACCTGAACCGCCGAAGTGAATCGAGGCGGAGCGTCATCCGGTTGATGGGGACCGTTGGCCATGGTCAGGGACAGCGAGACGCCGTCCACCACGCTGTCGCCGACAAGGGTCTGTGAACTGGTCAGGCGGTGGGGAAACGCGATGGCACGGGCATCAAGCGTAACCGAAGCCGTCCCAACAGGGCCCAAGTCACGGGTAATCGTGACGGTGGCATTTTTTTCGTTCGGAGAGGAAGGGGGAGTGACGGTATCGCGGCCTGGGTGGGCCTGTGATGCGGGAGGGCCAGGATTCAGCACCGGGTCGCTGCGGACGAAGGTCAAACCCTTGGCGATCTCCCGGAATGCGGCGGAAAAGGCCGTGTTCGACGGAGCCGAGCTGTTGGCAACGTGAGGGGCAAGGGCGGCGCCGTCAAGCGCCATGTCCACCAGCAACACGGTGTATTGGCTGTGCTCGGCCAACAGATGTGCCAGCATGTCGGTTTCGTGGGCGGCATGCTCCAGCGCGACGCCACGCATATGCCGAGCCTGGCCCCATTGAAACGCGACAATCAGCGCTGCCAAAGCCAACGCGGTCCCGGCGACCGACAGGCGAGCGCGTCGCGACACCATGGTCATGCCCCCTCCAAGGTCATGTCCGCCTCCAGCGCCCGGCGCGGAGCGGGTTTGGGCCGCCGCAGACACTTGAAAACCAATGGCCAAACCCTATAACGGCCAAACAGCAATCTCGGCTTTGTTTCATACCCGTCGATCTTTAGCAACCTGGAACCCTGAATTTTAAGGGGAATTGTTTGTTTCCAGGCTATGGGAAGGCTTGGGGAAAGCCGGAGGGCGATGCTATCGTTGGCTTGGCTGCGGGCGGAAAACACGTCTTTGGGCGTGGGGGCCGTGGTCTTGGGGGAGGCCGATATGGCGGTGTTAAAGGGCGTGCGGGTCGGCGTGCGGATTGCCGTCGGGTACGTGGCGATTTTGGCGCTGATGGTGGTGGTGTTCGTCATTGGTTGGTTCGCGTTGGGGACGTTGGCGGGGCAACTGGGGGTGCTGACCACAGTCGGAACAACCGCGATTGATGCCTCGGATTCTCAGGTCAATCTGGTTCGTTTACGTCTGGATGCTCAGGTGTTCGTGGCTGTTGGGACCGATGCGGCAGCGGCGGCGGTCAATGCCGATTTGGATCGGCTTCAGCAGGGGCTGACCCATCTGGGGCAACTCAAGGGCGCCGACGAGGCCGCGCGCGATCTGCTGGTTGTCAACGATCATTTGGAAAAGTTCCGAGGCGAGCTGATGCCGCTGATCAGCGGTCGCTTAAAGCAGCAACGGGCAATCACCGATGAATTCGGGGTGATTGGTCCAGGAATTCGGCAGAAATTGGCCGAATTAATCGATGCCGCAGCGAGCCGTCAGGACTTGACCACCGCCGTATCGCTGGGGCGGGTGCTGGATTTGTGGATGTCGGCGCGCATGGCCGTCAGCGGATTTTTGCGGGTTCCAGAGGAAAAGCGCGCCGATGAAGCCCGGCAGCGGTTGGCTGAGGCGGTGCGGGGAGCCAAGGCGACCTTTGGCATGTCCGTCGAAGCGATGGAGCGACCGGAGGTCAAGCGGGTCGGAATCGAGGTGGTCAGCCAGGTTGAGGGTTATGCCGATAAGTTTAACGAGATTGCTCCGGTAACGCTTCAAAACCAGCGGATTATCAACGAGACCCTGCCACTATTGGGCGGTCGGCTCGATCAGGCGCTTGAGGCCCTACAAAACCGCATGCTGCATCGAGCCGCCGAGACCGAAGTCGGGGCGCGGCAGGGAATCACCGAGGCTCAACGTTTCAGTTTGGTGATGGGAGGCGCCGCGATTGTTCTGAGTTTGGTGCTGGCTTGGCTGATTGGTCGGAGTGTGCTGGGAACCTTAAGCCAAGCCCTGGCGACTCTGAATGATGCCGCTCGGCAGGTGGCCACTGGCAGCAACCAAGCCAGTATTGCCATTGGCCAGGTTTCGGAGGGCGCGCGCACCCAGATGAATGCGGTGCGGCAGATTGGTGTTGCCGTTAAGCAATCCGCCAACGCCATCGAGGATGTGGCTGGCAGTTCCGCGCAGACCTACAAATTTACCAAAGAAGCGGTTCTTGTGGTCGACGGCGCCCTCATCAACGTGGCCACGCTCGATCGGCTGGTGAAGACCATTTCGGAGAACAGTCGCAACATTGGCCGCATCACCAGCGTCATCACGCGGATTGCCAATCAAACCAACATGCTGTCGCTGAATGCGGCCATCGAGGCCGCACGGGCCGGCGAGCATGGCCGTGGATTCGCGGTGGTGGCCGAAGAGGTGCGCAAGCTGGCCGAAGAAGTTGCCAATTCGGCTCAGGAGATTGCCGAAATCGTCACCGCCGCCAATACCGAAGCCGAACGCGGTGTTGCGGTGAGTCGCGATGTTGGTGCCGACATGAGTCGAATCGGCGATGTTTTTCGCCAGATTGAACGGATGGCTAGCGTTATTGCCAGTGCGACCACTGAACAGCAAGCCAGCACAAAAGAAATCGATGCCACAGTTCAGAGCTTGGCCCAGATTAGTGAGAGCAATGCCACCGCATCAGAAGAGATATTGGCGACCATGAATGATTTGGTCAAGATCGCTGACAGTGCGCGTAGCGGGGCTGAGACCTTTAAGGCGATGATGTGATAATAGTATGTTGATAGTCGGGCAATTTTGTCCATGATTTTTCTGGGTTCTTTGCCCGATTGTTCTGTTTCATCAGGGCGCCACGCCCAACCTGCGGCGTGTCATCGTCATGGCGCGCGACTCTTCGTCTGTGGGCATAATTCCCCAGCCCATCGCAGCGGACAGTCGCGATCCATGATAAAGCAGAGTAAGGTCATATCCCGTTCGAACCCTGTCGAAAAGCGTCTCATGTCCTGTCCGCGCTGCCAAAAACCCGAAGCGTTGTGCGTTTGCTCGGCGCTCGATCCAGTCGACACCAAAACCACGGTGGTCATTCTCCAGCATCCCCAAGAGCGGGCGGAGGCTTTGGGGACCGGCTGGTTGACCCATTGTCAATTACGCAACTCCGTCTTACGCGTAGGGCTGTCTTGGCCGAGTCTTCGGCGTTTGCTTGAGCAGGACGTCGACATGAAACGCTGGGGGGTTTTGTATCTTGGTGCCGCCAAAGATACCCCGCGTCCCGAAGAAAATCCGGTGCTGGTGTTAGGCCGTTCTGGCGAGCGATTGGCGTCGGCAGCCTCGATTTTGCGTGCCCTCGATGGCCTCATTGTGCTGGATGGAACCTGGAGTCAGGCTAAAGCCCTGTGGTGGCGCAATCCCTGGCTGCTCAAGGCGCACCGGCTGGTGCTCAACCCGCCGGGTCGCTCACGCTATGGCAAGTTGCGCCGGGAGCCCCGCCGGGAGAGCCTCGCGGTGATCGAAGCAACCGCTTTGGCCCTGTCGCATTTGGAAAGGCGCCCCGATCTTGAAGCGGCGATCTTGAAACCGTTCGATCTGCTGGTGGAGAACGTTAAAACGTCGGGCGGCTGATCCGATATCGTCGAGCCTTGAGGGGGTAATACCCTCGAGCCTTGATGTTGACTCATCAAGGCTGCCCTCAGACGCCGGGCGGGCGCATCCGCGCCCTTGGCTTCGCGTCCACGAGGACGCAGGGCCGCCGTCGCGGCCCGATACCGGCGATGTGTCAGTATCAGGGCTCGCCGGTATAACATCAAGGCTGCCCTCAGACGCCGGGCCGCCGTCGCGGCCAGAGGACCGGCGATGTGTCGGTATCAGGGCTCGCCGGTCTCACACCATCCCGGACAATCCCACCGCCCGACGGCACGCGCGCAAGATCTCGTGGCCTCTTCTCGCTTCGATATCCATGCTGACGGTGCCCGAGGGCTTGGGAATGACCGCAATCGCCCCTTCCCGTCGGGCGGCGATGGCCGACGATGACCCAATCCCAGTGGACGAGGACACTACGATGACCTTGGCACCGCTGATCAAGCGCATCCGTCTCAGCGCCTCCAAGCCGTCCATGCACGGCATTTCGATGTCCAACAGCACAATATCGCAATCACTCTGCCGCAACTTCTCCAGGGCCTCGCAGCCATTGCAGGCCCGATCCACCACTTCGAACGCGGGATCGGTTCGAACAATGTCCGCGATCATGGATCGCATCATGACCGAATCATCGACAATCATCACGCTGGTCATCGTCCCGCTCCTGGCTTCATTCGTGACGGTGCGAACCGAAGATGAATTTCGACCTAAAAATAGGACAAATATTATCTAAGCACTGAGCATACTCGAGTCTAACCGTGAGTCAACGGTTACGTCCACCCCATCTTTTGGCCAGTCTAAAGAATTCATACCGCCGGTCTTCGGGCCGCAATTGCGGCCCAGCGTTGAGGGCAGCAAGGCTCGATGGAATAGGGAGCGCGGGCAGGATGCCCACGCTCCCAGGGCGGCGTATGCGCCCTTAACTCCGTGGTGCTGGAGTCAGCCTGCCCGGAAGCGTAAGACAAATTTCTCGGCTTCTCCCGACAGAGTGTTTGATTGAGCGAAAACATCTCTCGCCGTATTCAGAACTCGTGCCGCAATCGATCCGGTATCTTCTGCGGCATGAAGAACATCCGTTATATTTGAAGATACTTCTTGAGTCCCGGTCGAAACTCGATTGATATTATGAGATATTTCTTGTGTTGCAGCTGTCTGTTGCTGTACTGCCGATGATATTACCGTAACAATTTGGTTGATCTCACTGATTGTTCCGGCAATTTCTTGGATTGCTTGGGCGGCGCCTCCGGCCGCCGACTGCATTTCCAGGATCTGAGAAGAAATGTCCTCGGTGGCCTTGGCGCTCTGACTGGCCAGATGCTTGACTTCCGTCGCCACCACGGCAAAGCCTCGCCCCGCTTCACCGGCTCGTGCGGCCTCGATGGTTGCGTTTAGCGCCAACAGATTGGTCTGTGCCGCAATACCGCCGATCAGATGAACGACACTGCCGACCTTTTCGGCCACTCGAACCAGACCGGCAACGGTGGCATTGGTTCGTTCGGCTGCCGCAACGGCCACGTTGGCAATGTGAGAAGAGCGGTCCACTTGATGGCCGATCTCATTAATGGACGAGATCAGTTGTTCGGTTGCCGAAGCAACCGTTCCGACATTGGCCGATGCCTGCTCGGCGGCGCTGGAAACCGTGGCCGATTGCCGGCTGGTCTCTTCGGCAGTGGTGGATAACGCTTGGGCGTCGATTTGCATCGCGTCGGCAGCTCGAGCCAGAGAAGAGGTTACCGCCCGAATGCTGGCTTCGAACGAGTCGGCAACCTCGTGCATCATCTGCCGGCGCTTTTCCTCCACGAGCCTTTCGTGGCGCTCTTGTTCATTCCGCAGAGTTTGAGCATCGATCATATGCTCTTTAAACACGACCACAGCTCGTGCCATATCGCCAATTTCATCTCGACGATGGACAGCAGGGATGTCAATAGCCGTATTTCCGCTGGCTAATTCTCCCATTTGGTCGGTAATCAGCGTTAATGGATTGCGAATGCTGCGGGCAATCAGGAACGCAATCAAAGAAACGCTAGCCAGTAACAAGAGGATAATGGCACCGACGGCCTCGACATTTTTCCAAAAAATTGTATCGATATCATCAATGTAAACGCCCGCAACAATTGTTAAATCCCATGGCTCAAACAATGTGGCATAAGATAGCTTGGGGAGCGGATTTGTTTGGTTTAAACGCGGATAATGGTAGTATACAAAGCCGCCACCGTTATGGGCGTTGTGAACAAATTCGCGAGCACAATAAACTCCGTAAGAGTCTTGGAAATTTGATGAATCTCTACCAACTTGAGTGGGGTCCGGGTGTGATATGATAACTACTTTTGAATTTAAAATAAATATATAGTTTTCTCCGCTGTACCTCATAACCTGAACAGTGGCGAGGGCTTTTTTTATGGCTTCTTCTTCGGTCATTTCCCCAGTTTTAGATTTATGATAGTAGTCAGCAATGATTGAGTGGGCTGTTTCAACCAAACTTTTAAGCTTATCTTGGCGTGCTTCGAACAAATTATTACGCAAATTGAGCAAGCCAACCGACGCTACCGCCAACATGCCGATAATCGCGGCCAGCACAAGCAGCATCAACCTGGCATTAATCTTCAGTCGATTCAGCATCTCTACTTCCTTGATGGACAAAGCGGGGATCATCCGCCAACATTTTCGGGGCCAAGATACCCTCACTGCCACTCTTGGGCAATAGAGATCACTGATTCAGTTACTGATGGGTTTGTGACGTAAATCAATTCGCCGCATACAATTAATGGATGCGCGATATCCATGCTTATTTGCCGTTGTTTACAGCTAAATTTTTGCATGGAAATACAAAAAACACTTTAAAATTGAAAATATATGTTTTTGTGATATTTCACGAGATATTCCCCTAAGGCTTTTCGCAAATACGGGGCTGCGACAAGCGCAGCCCCACGCGCCGATGCGCGCGAAGCCAAGGGCGCCGATGCGCCCGCCTCGCGTCCGAGGGCCGCTTTAATGTGTCGCCCTTAAAGCTCGATGGCATGAAAGCTTTGCAACACAGCATAACATGAGAGCAAATTTATAGAAATTATGCAGCCCTAAAGCGACTGATAAATTTATCCGCCTCTTCTGATAACGAATGAGACTGTGAGAAGACATCTCTCGCTGTATTCAAAACCCTAACCGCAATGGATCCGGTATCTTCTGCGGCATGAAGGACATCTGTGATGTTGGATGAGACTTCTTTGGTTCCGGTCGAAACCTGATGAATGTTATGGGATATTTCTCGAGTCGCGGCACTTTGCTCTTCCACTGCACCTGCGATGGCCGTCACGATCTCATTGATTTCACTGATCGTTCCGGCGATTCCCCGGATCGCCTCGGCGGCGCTCATGGCGACCGACTGCATTTCCATAATTTGGGAGGAAATATCCTCGGTGGCTTTGGCGCTTTGACTGGCTAGGTGCTTGACCTCTGTCGCCACCACGGCAAAGCCCCGACCGGCTTCACCGGCTCGTGCAGCCTCGATGGTCGCATTCAGTGCCAACAGATTGGTTTGAGCGGCAATCCCGCCGATGAGGTGAACGATGCTGCCAACCTTCTCTGCCACCCGAACCAAGCCGGCCACCGTGGTATTGGTTTGCTCGGCTGCCATGACGGCTACGCCAGCGATTTGGGACGATCGGTTAACCTGATGACTGATCTCGTTGATCGAACACATCAATTCCTCGGTTGCCGAAGCCACGGTGCCAACATTGGCCGATGCCTGCTCGGCGGCGCTCGAAACTGTCGCCGATTGCCGACTGGTTTCTTCAGCGGTGGTGGATAATGCCTGGGCATCGTTTTGCATGCCATCGGCAGCCCGCGCTAAAGAAGAGGTGATGGCCTTGATACTTGCCTCAAATGAATCGGCGACCTCCCGCATCATCTGCCGCCGCTCGTCTTCCGCATTCTTTTTACGCTGTTCCTGCTCGATCCGTAATCTTTGAGCTTCGATCATGTAATCCTTAAAAACTACCACAGCTCGGGCCATATCACCAATCTCGTCATGGCGATCAATGGCCGGGATGGCGACATTCGTATTTCCGCTAGCCAATTCGGCCATTCGGTCGGTGATTAACGACAGGGGTCTGCGAATCCCGCGTGCGATCAGCAGGGCAATCAGGCAAACTGTTCCCAGCAAAACTAAGATAACAGCGCCAACAGCTTCGACATTTTTAATAAAAATTCTATTGATGTCATCAATATAGACGCCGCTGACAATCGTCAAATCCCATGGCGCAAATAATTGAGCATAAGATAATTTCGGAATAGGCGCAGCATCATTCAATCTTTTAAAGAGATAATAAACAAAACCACCTCCGTGGTGGGCATTATAAACTAGTTCTCTAGCATTGTAGACATTATTAGCGTCGTGAATGTTCGATGAATCTTTATTAAGTTGTTTAACATCGGGATGTGCAATAATAACTACTTTTGAATTTAAAACAAATAAGTAGTTATCTCCGCCGTATCGGATCGAAGTTAACTCGGCTAATGCCTTTTTTAAGGCCTCATCATTTGATAATTCGCCAGTTTCCACGCGATGATAGTAACTTGCGACGATAGAAACGCCTGACTCGACGATGCTTTTGAGCTTATCTTGGCGCGCATCAAACAAATTATTGCGCAAGTTGAGCAATCCGACCGACGCGACGGCGAGCATACCAATAATGGCAGCAGCCACAAGCAGCATCAATCGTGCATTGATTTTAAATCGAATCATCATCGCTCATTCCGTGGCAAATAGGATACCATATTATGATATGCAGGTGTCAGGTAGCATATCTCCAGGCAAGATACCCTTGCCGCCACACCCGAGCAACAGAGAAGACTGGTACCAGCCCCTTCGAATTCGCATTATCAACCGTTAAATCGTCAGGGATCACCGACCATCGTCAACGATAAACGATGGACTCTCGTGATTCATTCCGGGACTTGTCATCACAGATCAGACTCTCTGGACTCTTTGGAATCGATGCTGGGATGATCAGGATGGGCGCCAATGCTGTCGACGGGATTGCAACCGCGTTCCGACATTCTCATGCATGAGAAAGAGCGGTTCTTTTCGCTAACCAACCAACGGGTTCGCTCATGCGAGCCTGAGGCTGATCATAGGGCATACCTATGCAATCATAGTCTTTTGGTCCCGCATTCTGGGAACCGGCACTGGAAATCCGCTTCAAAATCCGAACAGTGGAGAGAGTTCCAAGAGCGAGACCAAACGATGGTCGACACAAAAGACATGCGTAACCAATGAGTGGGCGGTTGCTTCGGCGGGCTGAAACAGTGATACGGGAACTGTCGCCAGTCGATCAATACGGTCCACCACCATCGCCCAGCGTCCATCGTCGCTGGCCACAACCACAAGGGCGGTCCACTCATCGACGGTCGTCGGGACCGCCATGACGATTCGCAAATCGATTGCCGGCAAAACTTCGGCGCCGATTTCCACCAAGCCAGCGAGAGCACTGTCCGATGCTGACCCATTCGCCAAGGCTGGCACCGGAGCCAGTGCCCGGTGGGGCGTGACTTTAGCCACCCCGGCGACATCCAGCCCGTACCACTCTGAGCCGACGCGAAACAACAACACCTGTCGAGTCGCCTCTCTTCGTGCCACAGCCGATACATCCGGCGGTGACGGCGCGGCTTCCCAGCCGCCAACCGTCGCCAGGCGGTCCACATCCAATAGCCCGATGACTCTTTCGTTGGCATCAATCACGTAACCCGTATGCCCGCCACGACTGCCGGTTTCGGTGTTGACATGGATGCGGGATTGGGGGAAGTGCCGCACCCCAAGCACGGCATCGACCTGGACTGCGAACTGAGTGTGCCCAGTGTCGAACACCATCAACATCCTAACTTTGGCTTCGCCTTCAGTCGCGTTACCGGCCTTTTCCGCCAAGGCCAGCACCGGCACGGCGCGCCCCCGCAGATGAGTCAACCCGACCACGGTGGCCGGAGCCCCCGGCGGTGCCGCTACGATCTCGATCGCTACCACTTCAACCACACGCGTCACCGGAACGGCGAATAACTCGGCCCCATGCCGGGCGACCACGTAAACATAATCGGGCTCGTCCGAGATCGGCAGGGACGGCACGGGAATGCCTCCGCTTCCTCGCCCCGGAACCGCGCGTTCGCGATCGTTTTCACTGGCGCCGTCGCGTGTCACCAACTCCCGCAAGCCCAACCGATCGGGGTGCAGCAGAAAGGCCGTCTGTCCTGGCCGCCAGGAAAATTCCCCGACCACCAAGCCGGTTCCCCACCCTTGCGGCTTGGCGTCTCCGGTTCCCTCCCTCGACTCCGAGCCGTCGAGCGCCTGACCAAACACTTGAATCGACTCTGCCGCCACAGAGGTTAATGTCACCACACGGTCGACACGTAAAGCGTACCCGCCTTCGTCGGCCATTACCGCGAGCAAATTGCCGGGCCCATCCAAGGCTGCCGCCGGTAATGCCAAGCGGCGACGCAGGTCAATCTGGGGAAGAATTCGGTCGTTCAGCCCGACCAACCCGTCGACATAGTTGGGAACCAAAGGCAATGGCGTGACTGGAACCGGAACGGTAATGTGCATCACCGCCCAAGCTGGGATGGCAAAGGCAATGCCGGCGGCTTCGAGCACGACCACCGTCAGCACGCTTTCGGTTTCTACACCGTCTCCCGCCATATCCCGCACCGACAGCATGGCGCTCCCGCTTTCGTGTTAGAACGCTCCCGTTAGGCCGCAGTGGCGACTGGCCCCTGGCGGGAGGCGTCCCCGATCTCCACAAGGGGTTTATCTTTGATCGATTAACGGCAGGAATCGACTGACATTAAATAACTATCGGATGGTCAAATAACCGTCGGGTGATCGACCAGCGCAAGCATCGGTCCATCGCTGGGGTGATTCCCATATCCCCAGATCGGGCCTGTGGGCGCACTCGCCGCCAGATAGGCCGCCACGCGGTCAGCTTTGGCTTGGCGCACGCAGTTGTCAGCGGCGAGTCGGCCTGTGAGGGAGCCGGAGTCGGCGGTCATGGCGGTGGCCAGGATGACATCCACCGGCAGCCCCTCAAGCAGAATCGGCAGATAAACATCAAGAGCTCCGCTGGCAACGACGATCCGGCGTCCGGCGGCGGCGTGCGTTAATAAGGCATCGCGCTGGGGGGACAGCCAAACAAGGCGACTCTTTAGACGGCGGGCCGCCGCATGGGCGGCGGTGACGGCGACTCCGGCCAATGTTGCCCGCAATAGCCGCGCCTTGACGGACCCCGCAAAGTCAACACCAGCCGGTGGCCCCAAGAGGGCGCCGATCACCGCAGGAATCACGGCAAGGCCAACACGGAGCGGACCGACGACCTCGCATAGAAAGCGGGGGAGGCTGTCACCCCGAATCAGCGTGTCATCAAAATCAAACACGGCGATGCCGACTCCGCCTTTTTCTTCAGCTCCGGTGCGGTCACTCATGACGGCGTTCATGGACCATTGGCTCGCATGCGGAGCAGATGGTCGGCCAGAACGCAGGCCATCATGGCCTCGCCGACCGGCACCGCACGAATCCCAACGCAAGGGTCGTGACGACCCTTCGTTACAACTTCGGTGTCGTGGCCATGGATGTCGACGGTGCGGCGAGGCGTCAAAATCGAACTGGTGGGTTTGACCGCGAATCGAGCAACAATGTCTTGGCCACTGGAAATACCGCCCAGGATGCCGCCGGCGTGATTCGACAGGAAATCGACACCGCCGCCGGGGCGGGCGCGCATTTCGTCGGCATTATCCTCGCCCGACAGCGCGGCAACCGCGAACCCGTCGCCAATCTCGACTCCCTTGACCGCATTGATACTCATCAGTGCGGCTGCCAGGTCCGAATCGAGCTTACCATAGACAGGGTCTCCAAGCCCAACCGGCACCCCCTCGGCCACCACTTCCACCACGGCGCCGATGCTGGAGCCGGCTTTGCGGATGCTGTCAAGGATATCGCTCCAAAGGGCGACGCTGCCTGAGTCGGGGCAGAACAGGGGATTGCGGTCGATTTCGTCCCAATCCCAACGGCTCCGGTCGATCCGGTGGGGGCCAAGCTGAACCAATGCCCCCCGAATCCGAATCCCGCTTCCCAGGATGATTCGCGCAACGGCACCGGCGGCGACACGGGTGGCTGTTTCACGGGCCGAAGCCCGGCCGCCGCCGCGATAGTCTCGAATCCCGTATTTCGCCCAATAGGTATAGTCGGCGTGACCGGGGCGGAACCGCTCGGCGATGTCGCCATAGTCTTTGGACCGCTGGTCCTGATTCTCAATCAGCAACTGAATCGGTGTGCCGGTGGTCAGTCCCTGAAACACCCCCGACAGAATCCGAACCTGATCGGACTCTTGTCGCTGGGTGGTAAAGCGGGACTGCCCTGGTCGACGGCGATCCAGGAAAGGCTGAATGTCGGCTTCGGACAGCGGCAGCCGCGATGGCACACCGTCCACGACCACCCCAATGGCTGGCCCGTGGCTCTCGCCCCAACTGGTGATGCGAAACAAGGTTCCGAAACTGTTACCGGCCATGGGCGCTGCCCGTATGCGAGAGGGGAGGGGGAGAGGGCAGAGAGCGGAGAGCCCCCCTCCCCCGGAGCGGGGGAGGGGGCAATCAACAGGCTGTCAGCCGGCTGTCTTGGTTCCGCCTAAAGAAGACAACAGTGCCGCCGTCTTTTCGGCATTGTCCACCGACACCATGCCGACGGTGTGATAGCCGGCATCCACATGATGGACCTCGCCAGAAACGCCGCTGCCAAGGTCGCTGAGGAGATAGAGGGCCGAGCCGCCCACCTCTTGGATGGTGACATTGCGCTTCAGCGGGGCGTTGAGTTCATTCCATTTCAGGATGTAGCGGAAATCGCCGATGCCGCTGGCCGCCAGCGTTTTAATCGGGCCCGCTGAGATGGCGTTGACTCGGATGTTTCGTCCCCCCAGATCCGCCGCCAGATATCGGACGCTGGCTTCAAGCGCGGCCTTGGCCACTCCCATGACGTTATAGTGCGGCATCACGCGTTCCGCGCCATAATAGCTGAGAGTCAATAGGCTCCCGCCGTCGGTCATCAGCGGCACCGCCCGTTGGCAGACCGACGTGAACGAATAGCACGAGATATCCATGGTTCGCAGGAAGTTGGCCCGCGTGGTATCCAGGTAAAGGCCATCCAGTTCGGCCTTGTCGGAAAAGGCGATGGCGTGAACCAGGAAATCAAGCCGGCCCCAGGTTTCCTTGATGGCCGCAAAGGTGGCGTCGATGCTGGCTTCGTCGGTAACGTCGCAGGGGAGAACTAGGCTCGAACCGATGGAAGTGGCAAGGGGCCGAACACGTTTGGCGAGGGCATCGCCCTGGTAGGTAAAAGCAAGTTCGGCGCCGTGCGCGGCTGCCGTCGTGGCAATGCCCCAGGCGATGGAGCGGTCATTGGCCACACCCATGATCAGGCCGCGTTTGCCCGCCATCAGCGGGGAGGTATTGGTCATCGAGACCTCGTCGGTAGGGAACGGTGATAAGGAACGGCTTTGGTGAGGAAACGGCTCCACCCCATCAAGGGCGCCATCCTACACCAAACAGCACGCGGATCAAATTCAGGGTAGGGATCAGGTCGAGGTGGAGGGATGAAATTGGGGCGGGAGCACAGGGCGTGGGAGGAGGCAATGCCGGAACAGTGGCGGGACGTCTGGCAAAGAGTGCAACGACGATCACGGGAAGCCGTGGCGGCGGTAGCCGATGCCGGTCATTTTTGCTATTATGCCGGAAAGAAATTCTATTACGATAATTATTTCAATACAGCAGCCGCTATGACCTACACGTCATTGTTGGCGCTGGTTCCATTGATGACCATCGTCTTCGCCATATTTTCGGCTTTTCCAGCCTTTTCCCGTTTGCGTAGCCAAGTGCAAGACCTGCTGTTTGACAATCTGGTTCCCCAGGTTGGCGCAGCCGTTCGCGAGTATCTGGATCGATTCATGGAGAATGCCGGTCAATCAACCGCCTTTGGGGTGATTGGTTTGGCGGTGTCTGCGGTGTTGCTACTGTCAACCATCGAAGCTGCGTTCAGTGCCATTTGGCGAATCAGTGAGCCAAGGCCACGAATCATCCGGTTCCTGAGTTTTTGGGCTATTCTGACTTTGGCTCCCTTGTTGTTCGGGGCCGGGCTGTCGTTGTCGAGCGTTCCCATCCTCAGTAACGTTATGAGTCGCCTGCATCAGGTCACTGCGCCGTTAGGACATTTTTCGGTGCTGGTTCCGGGGTTGTTAGAGTTTTGCGGCTTTACGCTGCTGTATGTCGTCGTTCCCAACCGATCTGTGCGTTGGCCAGATGCGTGTTGGGGGGGAGCCGCAGCGGCTGCGTTGCTGGAGGCTTCTAAAGCTGGTTTCGTGTGGTATATGCGCTCTTTTCCAGCTTATGAAACGATTTATGGTGCGTTATCGACAGTTCCAATCTTTCTGCTATGGCTTTATATCGCTTGGTGTACCGTTCTGATCGGAGCCGTGGTGACGGCGACTTTGCCCGAATGGCGAGCGGGTAAGCTGATCGCTCATGGTCCGGGAGAGTTGCTGCCAGCACCAAGATTGGCGGTGGCGTTGGCTGTTCTTCAGGAGTTGATGCTGGCAAGCCTGAGTGGCGGTGGTGCTCGGCGCAGGACTTTGAGCGACCGCATCCCGGTCGGGTCGGTGGTGATTGAAGGTATTCTTGAACAATTGCGAGATGCCGATTGGGCCGACCGAACCACACGAAATACGTGGGTGGTGACCCGAGATTTGGCCGAAGTGACGCTCTACGATCTTCAAGAAGCCATGGGCATCGGCATGCACGGATCCGTTCGTGATGTCGCGGTGCTGGATGCGCCTTGGCGGGAGCGGTGTGCCATGCTGTTGGACATGGCCGATGCCAGTTATCGTGATGTTTTAAATGTCACTTTGAAGGATCTGCTTTCCGAAAAACGCGGGCCGATTTCCTTGGATCGGCCACCCCTGGCGTTGTTGGGCCGTGAGTCACAGGGCTTGGGACGATCTTAAATGTAATACCATCGAGCCTTGATGGTGACTCATCAAGGCTGCCCTCAGACGTGTCAACGTCCAAGGCCATTGGTATAACGCGGCTGACACAGAAACGGCGCGCCGGTTGGCGCGCCGTTTCTGCTTGGATTCCGTTATTGAGACAATAACGGATAAGTAACCCTTAGTTTTAAGCAGGAACCTGCTGTTCAAGGCGAGTGATTTCATCCTTTAGCTTCAGTTTTTCGCGCTTTAGGCGTGCGATTGTGTTGTCGTCGGGGGAGGGACGGTGGGTTTCAGTCCTTAACTCGTCTTCTAGCGACTGATGTTTCAACCGCAGAGATCCGATACGATCTTCAAACGACATTGATTCCCCTCCATCCTGAAATGAGACAGACGTCTGGTTAAGGCGAAGGCCGACAAAGTGCAAGTGCTACTGGCGCTAGCCGCTTTCAAGAGGGCTTTGGTCGAGGGCTTGAGGGAACGGGAGGCTTGCCCGACGTCTGAGGGCGCTCTTGATGCGTCACCGACGCCGGATGGTATCATACCATCAGGCCTTGATGCTGACTTATCAAGGCTGCCCTCAGACGCCGGGCGGGCGCATCCGCGCCCCCTAGAGTCCACACACCGGGGCTTCGCGTCCACGAGGACGCGGGGCCGCCGTCGCGGCCCGAGGACCGGCGATGTGTCAGTATCAGGGCTCGCCGGTATCACTCTCTTTTCGTGGATGACCAGCCCGCTATGGACGATTCGTCCGTGGTCGCGCTAAAACCATCGGTCATGAGCCAGCTCCCGCGCCTTATCGTCGGCATTAGCGGTGCCTCCGGTGTGATTTACGGCATTCGTTTGCTCGAAATCCTCCGCACACTGCCAATTGAGTCCCACCTTGTTATGAGCCGAGCGGCATCCTTGACGCTTGCCCACGAAACCGAGCTAAAGCCCGTTGATGTGCAAAGGCTGGCCACCACCTGTTATCGCGAAAGCGATATTGGTGCAGCTATCGCCAGCGGTAGCTTTTCCACCCTGGGAATGGTGGTCGCGCCATGCTCGATTCGGACCATGAGCGAGATCGCCACTGGGGTTACCTCCTCTTTGCTAACCCGCGCCGCCGATGTCACCCTGAAAGAGCGTCGCCGGCTGGTGTTGATGGTGCGCGAAACGCCGCTGCATTTAGGGCATTTGCGGACCATGGCCGCTGTAACCGAGCTTGGCGCGGTGATCGCGCCGCCGGTACCAGCCATGTATACTCGGCCAAGCAGTATCGACGATCTGATCGATCACACCGTGGGGCGGGTGCTGGACCTGTTCGGTATCGACAGTGGTCGGGTAAAGCGATGGGGCGAAAATTGTGCCGGAGGCGGTTGACGGCTTAAGCTATACTCGTTGGTGCGGTTCCGACGTGGCGACGAAGCTTTGACGCTGATCTGGCCCGGTCTTGTGTGATAGGTTGCGTTCCGGCAGCCGCCGCCGAGCGGCGCCGGCGGGCAATGTGCTCTAGGGGGCGGGAGAGGGCGGCATGTCTCGAGCGGTCGACGACGTCAAGAACTGGATGAACATGTTCCGCTGGATCGTCAAGTTGATCCGCGATGAGTTCGGAGTCGACGAAAAACTCCTGACCCGAACCGCGACTCTGGAAACCGATTGCGGCCTCACCATCGAGCAGGTGGAAGAAGTTTTGGAGATCATCGCGGAAAGTTTCGTGATTCGGTTTCCTGATGGAACCCTTGACGAGATCGTTAAGCTCGAAGAGCTGTGCATGGTCGCCTCATGGATCAAGGGCTATTACAAACGGCCCGAATTTATTTCCGCCGCCTATGAAGACCGTTGCCGGCAGATGAACCAAATCGCCGCCTGACGTTCGCAGAGTGCTCGACTCCTCCTCATCCGGGAGGGCCGGAAAAAAAGTCATGGAAGGTTCAAAAAAGGAGTGGACAGGTTTTTTTTGTGCGCCTATAACCCGGTCCACCGACGGGGTGCACCGGCGGGGCGGTTCTGAAGGGCGGTTAGCCGGGAGGGACGGTCTGGTTGGTGCAGTCTGAG
>CAIXKV010000026.1 GCA_903920145.1 uncultured Rhodospirillales bacterium | reverse complement strand
TGCACCCGCAGCTCGCCGGCCTGGACACGCGGGGCAAGGACGCGGCTGGCCTCTTCGGCAAGGCCGGCGTCGGCTTCCGTCGGAACCACGGCGTCCGTCTTCGCGGTCATCATGTTCATGGCGGTTCTCCCCGGTGCGCGCCCCTCCAAGGGCGCCCCTCCCTATCATCTGTCGTTGGCCGAAGTAAACGCAATATCCGAAATATCCGAAACTCCTATGCCGCATACCAGCTCGCGCGCGGGTGAGTGACCGAAAACCCCATCCCCTTCATGCCGTCGGCGGACTGCGCTGCGCCCGGAGTTCCCGCAGCTTGATCAACATGCCGACGGTGCGTTCCATCTTCCGGTCCAAATGGGTTTCGTATCGGGCCAGCCGTTCCAGCTTATCGGGGTCGAAGGCCACGCCCTTGGTGTGGTCCCGAATAGCCTCCCGATGCTCGATCTCCGTCACCTGTCGCTGAAGCGCCGTCACCGTGTCGCGCAACCACTCATGCAGAGCCTCCGCCGTCTCGGTCGGTTCGTCATCCAACCACTCGTCCCGCGTTCCCGGCGCCAGCATGGCCAGGGCCTCCCGGTAGGCATCGGAATCGTCCCGCAGGCCGGCATAGCCACCCAGGTGTTTGTTTGAACGCCTTCCACGCCCGCTCCGATGCCGTCCGTTCTGCCCGCAACTCCTTGGCCGTCTCTTCGTCGGTGGCGGTCAAAGTCCTCTCGAAGCTCACATCCTCGTTCCGAATGGTGATCCCCAGGTGTGCAACGGCGTCGGCTGCCGTGGTCGAATAGCTCGCGGTCGCCTTCCGGATGCCGATGGCGTAGGCCGCCGCCACATGACGCTCGCCACCTCTTCGACCAGGTGGCGCTCGGTCGGTCCGGCCGGGGCATACTCGGTAACCAGGGCATCAACGAGTTCCTGGTACTCGCCCCGATCTTCCCAGGGCATGACGGTATGGCGAGACATGACGCCGTGTCGGGTGGCGTTGAACAACGCCATGGAATGGGCCAGCGTGGGCCGGGCGCCGTCGGCGGGGACCAACTGCACCACCTTCCCGGATCGTTTCGTCATGCCCAGAATCCCTTTTGGTTTGGTCGACGTGCCCCATCAGTCAGGGCGCGCAACCTGCCATCAACACGTTCGAGCCGCATTTCAATCCAATCTTCAGCGGCTATATCGGCGGCCCACACTGCATCCCGCAGTTGTTCATAAGTCCGATTGTGCATTCCCTTGGGCTTCGGCGGAAAGGTCGCCATCAGGCCCGGTTCCCCTCCCAGCTTCATGCGGATGCGATCGGCGCGACGAAGGGTGCGATCAAGAATGCGTTCCCGCTGGGACTGATACATCAGGCGGTAACAATGGCGGCAGAGGTAATAGGCGCCGTCGGCGTAGAGCTTCACGACGGTCCGGCCGCAGGGCCTGCCGTTGACCACGCCCGGGCAGACGAAGTAGGGCCGACGGCCGCCATATCGGCACGGCGTCCAGGCGATGGGCACCCGTTCGCGCACGTCCTGCCAGGGGCTTTCGCCCCGGCGCCAGCGATAGACCAGCGTCACGGCACCGTCTTCGGTCTCCATGCCGATGAAGGACACCCGTTGCCCGTCACGGGTCCATTGCCAGTTGCCGCGCCAG
>CAIXKV010000025.1 GCA_903920145.1 uncultured Rhodospirillales bacterium | reverse complement strand
CTTGATGTTGACTCATCAAGGCTGCCCTCAGACGCCGGGCGGGCGCATCCGCGCCCTTGGCTTCGCGCGCATGGGCGCGCGGGGCCGTCGTCGCGGCCCGATACCGGCAGTGTGTCATCGTTATAGCTCGCCGGTATCACTATCCAGCGTTGACCCGAGTGAATACCTTCATATTGGCGATGGGAGCCCTTCTGCTGATCATATTTCATGCCGTTGTTTTCGAGGATACCGATAAAAATCCGATAATTTACGCGAGTCTCGGCACAATGAATTCAGCAAACCCGAAGTCAAGGCTCTCAGTGCAAGGCCGTATTACACTTCAACGAGAAACGACGTATGGGCTTTTTCATGGCCGACCCTTTAGCTCCAAGCTGTTAAATCAGTCAACAACAAGATAGGAAAATTTTGTAGAACCAACAAGCCTTCCAAGCTCAAAAAAGGCTCGTCTCTTTGTGGGGCAGGGCATCGGCCACAGCCTGAATCACTGTCGACCAGTCACCGGGGTGAGGTTGGCGGAACAGGCGTAGGGTCGGGTACCAGGGGCTGTCATCACGATCTAACAGCCACCGCCAATCCGGCGCAAAGGGCAGCAGAACCCAGGTTGGCTTGCCCAGGGCTCCGGCCAGATGAGCAACCGCCGTGTCGACGGTGACGACCAACTCCAGGGCGGCGATGACGGCCGCCGTGTCGGCCCAATCGTTCAGGGACGGTCTCGGATTGTGAACGACCGCACGGGCGGTTAGGGATGCCAGCTCTTCGGCGGTGGCGTCCGGCTGGAGCGAAACCCAGGTGACATCGGAAACATCCCCGAGCCTAGCCAGTGTTGGCGCCTCTATCGAGCGGTTGCGGTCATTGCGATGGTGGGGATTGCCGCGCCAGACCAACCCCACTCGCAGTCCCGC
The DNA here is from genome assembly GCA_903920145.1 of uncultured Rhodospirillales bacterium. GTDB lineage: Bacteria > Pseudomonadota > Alphaproteobacteria > Azospirillales > Azospirillaceae > BOG-933. The sequence continues at coordinate 7,183 of CAIXKV010000025.1, read as the reverse complement.
CGTCATCGATGCCAGCGCGCTGCGGTGAGCCTCGAGCCGGATCGGATCGGGGTGAAGGTAGGGGATGGCAGCGGGGATGCTGTCGAGGGTGGTTTGGAACAGCCACGGCAGACTGAGCAAGGGGGCGTGGTGGGAAAATGCGGGCAGGTCTCGGCGATCTGAAACCACCTGATCGACGCCGGCCACAGTGGCCGCAAGCGGTGCCAAGGAGGTCGGGCACAGCACCACCACGCGGGCACAGCGTTCCCGAACCATCGGCGCATAGCGAAGAAACTGGAGGCTATCACCAAACCCTTGCTCATGATGAAGCAGGATGGTGTCACTTGGACACTCGGCGCCGGTCCATAAGGGCTCGGTAAAGCCGTGGGGGCGGACGTCTTTCTTGTGCCACCGCCATTCGTAACCCGGCCAGCCGCGCGCGAAGTCTCCGGTGAGCAGCCGCGCGAAGGCGTCGTTCCAGTGGGCTTCGGCGTTCTCCGGGTCTAAATCCAAAGCGCGTTCAAAGCACTGGATGGCGGATCCGATCTGGCCTTGGGCCTGGAATGCCAGCCCCAGACCCGAGAGGGTTTTCGGCGCGTCGGGGACTAGGGCCAAGGCTCGCTGATACTGGGCGACGGCCTCCTGAAGCCGTCCCAGGTCATGGAGAACCTGCCCGAGATTGGTCAACGCCTGGTGGGAGTTCGGTTGTTGGGTTAAGGCGCGTTGGTAGCAGGCGGCGGCCTGATCCCAGCGGCCTTGAGTTTGAAAAACAGCGCCCAGGTTGATCAGGACCGCCGGAGCTTCGGGAGTGAGGGCCAGCGCCCGTTCCAGATGTGTGATTGCGTCATCGAGGTGGCCTTGTTCCCGCAGCACATTCCCAAAATTAGCCAGGGCCACTCCGGAGTCAGGGCGCAGAGCCAGCGCCCGTTGGTAGCAGGTTGCGGCCTGTTCCCAGTCCTCCCGAGCCTGAAACACGACTCCGCGGTTGCACAGGGCTTCTACCGAGTCAGGATGGAGGCGCAAAGCCTGTTCCAGGCAGGCGATTGCCTCCTGATCCCGGCCCAGCTCGTGCAACACACTGCCCAGGTTGGACAGCACCACCGGAGCCTCCGGTTGGATGGCCAGAGCCTGTTGATAACAAGCGGCGGCATCGGCACAATGCCCTTGGCTTCGGTAGGCAATTCCAAGGTTACAGAGGGCATCGGGAAAGCGGGGCTTGATCTGCAACGCCTGTTGGTAACAGTCCATGGCCTCGTCGGTGAGTCCCTGATCCATCAATAGGATGCCCAAATTGGATAAGGCTTCGGGATGGTCCGGTTTCAAGGCCAGCACCCGGCGTTGACAGGCTTCGGCTTCGGTCCCTTGTCCCAGCTCCCGGAACGCCACCCCGAGATTCCCAAGCGCCCGAAGGTCATCAGGTCGACTCTCGAGCGCCCGTTGATAACAGGCCACAGCCTCTTGAGGCCGTCCTTGCTCTAACAGCGCCGTGCCCAGATTGCAGAGGGTTGCGGGATTATCGGGGCGCAGACGCACCGCTTCCTGGTAGCGCAGGATTGCCTGTTCGTGCCGTCCTAACGCCCGGAGAACAGTTCCGAGATTGAACAGGGCTTCGGGGAAATCGGGCTTCAATCGCAAGCTTTGCTGATAACAGGCCACTGCGGCGCCTTTGCGGCCTAATTCTTGAAGCGCCAGCCCCAAATCATTATGAAAAGATGCCTTGTTGTCTTGAATCTCGATGGCCTGCTCGATCAGAGCTGCCGCCGTCGCGGCTTGGCCGTCCCCTAACGCCAAGACTCCCAGTAGATGCAGGCTTTCGGCATGCCTCTGTTCCCGTGCCAAAACCTCCTGATAAAGCCGCCGGGCTTCGCTAAACCGCCCGTTACGATGATGATCCAGGGCTGCGGCAAAAAAGCCAGCCACGTCTGCCGCTGGCGGAGTGCGCTTATCCGTGGGGCGTTTTTTCATTCGGCTCATGGCGTTCCTGGACTTGGTCATCTTAACGCTTGCCGATATAGACCGGACGACACGCTTCCGGCAAAGCCCATGATTGAAGTGGTCCGGCTGCTCCCCCATTTCCAACCATAGGGATATGGGATCAAACGAGGGCGCCATGGCGATACGGGCCGAGCAGCGGAAAAGCGAATTAATCGACCAAATGTCGCAGCAGGTCCGGGAACGGGTGGGGCGCGACAAGGCCGAGATCGCCGAACGGTTTGTGCGTTCTTTTTACGCCAATGTGCCGCCAGCAGACATGATGGCGGTGCCCTTCGAGCGCCTTTACGGGGCGGCGTTGGCGTTGTGGCAGTTCGGGCTGGTGCGGGCACCCCGAACGCCATTGCTGCGGGTGTTCAGTCCACAAATCGACCGCGATAATTGGCAGTCCAGTCACAGCGTCGTTGAAGTGGTGAATGATGATATGCCGTTTTTGGTGGCGTCTTTAACCGAGGCGCTGACTCAGGACGGCTTGACCGTTCATCTGGTGATTCACCCGGTGTTGCGATGCCAGCGGAACGAATCTGGCCATCTGGTGGCGCTGTATGAGTCCGGGGCCGCGCCTTCTGAATCCTTGGCCGAATCGTTTATTCACCTGACCATCGATCGTCTGACCAGCCCCGAGCGGGTCGAGGCGGTGCGGAGCCACGTGTTGCGGGTATTAAGTGATGTTCGGTTGGCGGTGGAGGATTGGCGGCCAATGCGGGCTGCCGCCGCCGAAGTCATGGCCGATTTGCGGAGTCGATCCCGACCGGGCTCTGCCGATGAATTCACCGAAACAGCCGACTTTTTGACTTGGTTGGCCGATGACCATTTCACCTTTTTGGGTTACCGGGTTTATCGTTTTGTTTCTTCGGAGGGGCAGAGCAGCAGCGGTGAGGCTGCAACCCGATTGGAAATCGAACCGGGGAGCGGGTTAGGGGTTTTGAAGGATCCGGCGGTGGTCGTTTTCGATGGCCTGCGGGATCTGGATCGCCTGCCGCCCGAAGTTCAGTCGTTTTTACGTCAACCCCAACTGCTGCGCGTGACCAAGTCCAATCGGCGCGCCACCGTTCATCGCGCGGTTCACCAGGATGCGATTCTGATCAAAGCGTTCGGCGAGGATGGAACCGTGATCGGTGAGCGGCTGTTTGTGGGCCTGTTCACCTCGACGGCTTACGTCCGTATGGTGCGTGACGTGCCGTTCCTGAGACGCAAAGTGGCGCGGGTGATGGTGCGGGCTGGGTTCAATCCCCAGGGGCATGATGGCCGTCGGTTGGTTCACATTCTGAGTTCCTTGCCCCGCGATGAACTCTACCAAATTTCCGATGACGAGTTATTTGATCTCAGCATGGGCATTTTGCACTTGCAGGAACGACAGCGGGTGGCCCTGTTTGTGCGGGCGGATCCATTCAAACGCTTTGTCAGTTGCCTTGTGTTCTTGCCTCGTGACCGTTACGACACCGCTTTGCGCAAGAGCGTGGTCAGCGTTCTGGAACAGGCCTTCGAGGGCACGGTTTCGGCCTATTATATCCAGGTTTCTGATGCTCCATTGGCTCGTCTGCATGTGATCGTGCGCACCCGGTCCGTCGCGTTCCCGGATTATGATGCGCGGGATATCGAGGCGCAGTTGATTGAGGCGGCGCGAGGGTGGGTTGAGCGTTTGCAGGAGTCTTTGGTTGAGACTCATGGTGAAGAGAACGGACTTGCGCTTTTTGCGAAATATGCCGATGCCTTTCCTGTCGGTTATCGCGAAATCACCTCTGCCGAAACCGCTGTCTATGACATTGGCCGGATAGAAGAGGTGATGGTTAAGGGCGGGTTGGGCATTACTTTGTATCGGTCCCTGGAGGCCGACGCTTACGAGGTCCGTTTCAAAATCTATCACCAGGGCGAGCCCGTGCCGCTGTCGGACATGCTGCCGCCTTTGGAGACCCTGGACCTGAAAGTCGTAACAGAACAGCCCTTTGCGGTGCATCCGGCCCATGCTGGGACGGTTTGGCTTCATGACTTCCAGACCGAATCCCGGACAGGCAATGTCATCGATCTGGAACGTGATCGATTGAAATTCCAGGACGCCTTTTCTCGTTTGTGGAGCGGAGAGGCGGAGGTTGACGGATTTAACCGTCTGGTGCTGCGGGCTGGCCTGAGCTGGCGGGAAGTCTCGATTTTGCGGGCTCAAGCCCGATATCTGCGTCAGGCCCGGTGTTCCTTCAGTCAGGACTACATGGAAGAAACGCTGGCCCGTCACCCGGAGATCGCCCGCCTGATCATCGATCTGTTTTTGATACGGCTCGATCCTGGTCGCCCGGAGGATTGGCAGACGCGGTCGGATCGGCTGGTCGGGGCGCTTTCGGTCGCCGCCGAAAAGGTTCAAAGCGTCGATGAGGATTTGATCCTGCGCCGTTTCCTCAATCTGACCCTAGCAACCTTGCGGACCAATTATTTCCAACGAGGGGCCGATGGTCAGCCTAAGCCCTATCTGGCTTTAAAGCTGGATAGCCAAGCCCTTGACGATTTGCCGCTGCCCCGGCCCTTGGTGGAGCTGTTTGTTTACAGTCCGCAGGTCGAAGCCATTCATCTGCGCGGCGGCAAGGTGGCGCGGGGCGGGATTCGCTGGTCCGATCGCCGCGAGGACTTCCGCACCGAAATTCTTGGGCTGATGAAAGCCCAGATGGTCAAGAATGCGGTGATCGTGCCGGTGGGCTCCAAAGGCGGGTTTGTGGTCAAACGTCCCCCATTGCTGTCCCAGGGTCGAGAAGCGGCCTTGGCCGAAGGCATTGCTTGTTATCAGATATTGATGAGCGGATTGCTGGATCTGACCGACAATCTGGCTCCGGACGGCAGTGTGACACCACCGCCGGAGGTTGTTCGGTTCGACGGTGACGATCCTTATCTGGTGGTGGCCGCCGACAAAGGCACCGCCAGCTTCTCGGATATCGCCAACGATGTTGCCCGCCGTTATGGCTTTTGGCTGGACGATGCTTTCGCCTCGGGTGGTTCGGTGGGGTATGATCACAAGAAGATAGGCATTACGGCGCGGGGGGCGTGGGAATCGGTCAAGCGTCATTTCCGCGAACGGGATCACGATATCCAAAGCCACCCCTTCACATGCGTTGGTGTGGGCGACATGGCGGGGGATGTGTTCGGCAACGGCATGCTGTTGTCTCGCTGCACCCGGCTGGTGGCGGCGTTCAATCACCAGCATATTTTCTGCGACCCGGACCCGGACCCGGCGCTGTCCTTCGAAGAGCGGGCCCGGCTGGCGGCATTGCCGCGCTCGGCCTGGAGTGATTATGATTCGCTCCGCCTGTCACCCGGCGGGCGGATCTACGAGCGTTCGGCCAAGCTGCTGGTCCTGACCCCGGAAATCAAAGCCCGGTTCGGCCTTCAGGCTGATAGTCTGACGCCCAACCAATTGATTCGGGCTCTGTTGACCGCCGAGGTTGACCTCTTGTGGTTCGGCGGCATCGGCACTTTCATCAAAGCCCAGAGCGAGAGCAATGCCGACGTCGGCGACAAAGCCAATGATGCCATCCGGGTCGATGCTCGGGATTTGCGGGTGCAGGTGATTGGTGAGGGCGCCAATCTGGCCATGACCCAGCCGGCTCGTGTTGAAGCGGTTTTGCGGCGCGGGATTCGGCTCAATACCGATGCCATCGACAATTCGGCGGGGGTCGATTGCTCTGATCACGAGGTCAATATCAAGATCCTCCTAGGGGATGTGGTTGCGTCCGGGGATTTAACCCTCAAGCAGCGCAATCAAATCTTGGCCGCCATGACCGAAGAGGTGGCGGCGCTGGTGCTGGCCGATAATTATCTTCAAGCCCAAGCCTTAAGCGTGGCCGAGGCCACTGCCGCCGATCGGCTCGACGAACACGCCCGTTTCATGGGCGCCTTGGAGCGAGCCGGGCGGTTGAATCGAGTGGTGGAGAAATTGCCCGATGACGAGGCGCTGGCGGTTCGGAAAAAGGAATGTCGAGGCCTGACCCGTCCCGAGTTGGCGGTGCTGTTGGCCTACGGCAAAATCACCCTTTACGACGACCTGCTGGCATCGGACCTGCCTGATGATCCCTGGATGACGGGGGATTTGGCTCGTTATTTCCCGCATCGCCTGCGCCAGCAGTTTCCCGAGGCTTTGGCCCGTCACCGACTGCGTCGGGAGATTATCGCAACCAGCGTGACCAACAGTCTGGTCAATCGAGTTGGTCCGTCTTTTGTTCGGGAAATGATCGAGAAAACCGGGGCCCAACCGGGAGATGTGGCGCGCGCTTATACCATTACCCGTGAGGTCTTCGGGTTAAGGGCCTTATGGCAGACCATTGAGAGTCTGGATGGTGCGGTGGAGACGGTGTGCCAGATCAGCATGATCCAAGATATTCAGCGGTTATTGGAACGCGCTGTGCCCTGGTTTTTGGGACATGGTCGCCATCCCCTGGATATCGCCGCCGAGATCCAGAGCCATCGTCAGGGCGTCGAGGCCCTGGTTCTGGGCCTTCAGGATTTACTTGGCACTGGGGAGCGTGTGGCTTTAACCCAGCGCATTGCCGATCGGGTTGAGCGGGGTGTGCCCGTTGCGTTGGCACACGACATCGGCGTGCTGCCGGTGTTGGCGCCGGTGATGGATGTGGTTCGGATTGCGACGGCGCGGGGTGCATCGGTTCCGACGGTCGCGGCGACTTACTATCAATTGGGCGAGCGCTTTGGCCTCAACTGGCTGCGGCGGCGGGCGCGGAAGATTCCTGCCGGCGATCATTGGCAGTTCCAGGCGGTCAACGCCATGGTTGATGATCTTTACGGCCAGCAAACCGATCTGACTTGGCGGGTTTTGGAAGGGCTGGTGCTGGAGGGCTGTGCTCCTGGTGGTGCGGCGGAGATCATCGACCGCTGGAGCCAAGGGCGATATGCCGCTGTGGACCGGGTGGCACTGTTGCTGACAGAGCTGCGTTCAATTCCCGATCTGGATTTGGCCCGGCTGGCGGTAGCCAGCCGGCAAATCCGGGCGTTGACTGGGAGTTAGCTTGGAGCGTGTGGCGGGCGCGGATGCGCCCGCCCGGCGTCTGAGGGCAGCCTTTACCGACAAGCCCATTTGCCGGTCCTCGGGCCGCGACGGCGGCCCCGCGTCCTCGTGGACGCGAAGCCAAGGGCGCGGATGCGCCCGCCCGGCGTCTGAGGGCAGCCTTGATGAGTCACCATCAAGGCTCGATGGTATGAGGGCAGCCCTTATGGTATT
>CAIXKV010000024.1 GCA_903920145.1 uncultured Rhodospirillales bacterium | reverse complement strand
GCTTTCGTAGGCTTCCGTCCCGTACCCGCAGTCCTGCACGCCCTTGGCTTCGCGTCCACGAGGACGCGGGGCCGCCGTCGCGGCCCGATACCGGCGATGCGTCAGTATCAGGGCTCGCCGGTATGATACCCTCGGGCCTTGATGGTGACTCATCAAGGCCCGAGGGTACCAATAGCCTTAAGAGCCCTTTCGCCTCGTTATCACCCCGCGTAGAATCAGGCGGCTTGTTCGGCGCGCCGAACGGCTTTTGATGACTTTTTTCTTGAATGCCTGATACTTTCTGGAGGAATGGCGCCTATGTTCACGGCACTGGTTGTATTAATGTTGGCGGCCATCGCTCTATCCTTTATTCGACGTGAGATCCAGCGCAGGAACGCCCCTGCTCCAGTCCCGACGCGAACATCCAGAGCGGCAGTTCCCCAGCAAAAGCCCATATCTCGTGTTGTGGCCATTCTTCTGTTTGTCGCCGGGGGCTCGTTGTGTCTGGTGTTGGCGTTGGCCATGGACAAGCGGGTGGCCTATAAGCCGGCAGAGGAGGCTGATCGGGTCGCTGCGCCGCCATCGCCTCCCAAATCCGAACCAGGGCCCGGTTGGAAAGTGGAGCACGGCCCCACCTTGCCTCCATCGGGTTTTACCGGACACACCGCCGTTGGGTCCGAGCAGGGCTTGGCCGCTAAAGGATACGTGGTGGTCGGGAACGGCCTGTTCAAACGGGTTGGCTGGCGAATCACCGGGGCCGATGCCGCGTACTGTTCTTTGGATGTGGAGCTGCTGGCCCGTTCCGAGCATCGGAAATTAGATTCCGATGGCTACGCCTATACCGATCTCGTTCTGGACGAAGGCTGGCACGAAGCTAAGGTGCAAGCTTGGTGTCCCCCGGATCATGCCAGCGCCCGGTTTGGCGTTGCTCTTATGAGCGTGGATGCGAATGGTCGTCCCCAGGGCAATGGCAGTTGGGACGAAGCGGGCGACGACGACATTCGTCACCGTTAGGGACGATGAGTTTCCTTGGTTTTCGTGGGGCTCCGCCCTACACCCGCTTCGTGGGGCTCCGCCCTACACCCGCAAGGAGAGGGCCGACCGGCCCTTTGCGGGGGTGGGTAGGGCCCACGAAAAGCCTCATCCGAGCGCCTGTAGGGCGGCCAAAAGCCCTCTACCGTTTATCCCGGCATCTCCGCCCGAACATCAATCACAGTTCGTCCCTTAATTTGCCCCCTGACGATGGCATCGGCTAACTCAAAGACGGCGCTTAAAGGGGCAATGGTGGTCATGGCGCCCAGCTTATCCCGGTCCAGGTCGGTAGCAAGGCGGGCCCAGGCTTGTTCGCGTTTGGCCTTGGGGGCCATCACCGAATCGATGCCGATCAACGAGACCCCGCGCAGGATGAACGGAAACACCGATCCGGGCAGGTCGGCGCCGCCGGCCAAGCCGCAGGCCGCAACCGCGCCGTGACGGGCGGTTTGGGCGATGACATTGGCAAGAGTGGTGCCTCCCACCGAATCGATCGCACCCGCCCAGCGTTCACGCTGCAACGGCAGCCCTTTCTCCGACAGGCTGGTGCGGTCGATAATCGCGGTGGCGCCAAGGGTTTTCAGATAGTCGTGGGTATCGGCTCGTCCCGTGGAGGCGGTGACCCGATAGCCCAGCTTCGCCAGAACCGCAACCGCAATGGAGCCGACGCCGCCGCCGGCTCCGGTCACCAGAACCTCCCGATCATCGGGAACCACGCCCATCCGTTCCAACTCCAGCACCGCCAGCATGGCGGTATAGCCAGCGGTGCCGATGGCCATGGCCTCGGTCAGGGTGAAGGAGTCCGGAATCCGGACCAGCCATTCGGGTTTGACCCGTTGCTGCTGGATATAACCGCCCCACTCGGTTTCAGAGAGATTCCAGCCGTTGACCACAACCCGATCCCCCGGTTGCCACGCCGGGGAGCGCGATTCGGCGACGGTGCCAGCCAAGTCAACGCCGCACACCATCGGCAGCTTGCGCGCGATCTTGCCTTTGCCGGTCAGCGCCAATCCGTCTTTGTAGTTGACGGTGGAATAGGCGACATCAACCAGAACATCGTAAGGGGGCAGATCGGCGACCTTGACCGATTTGAACGAGGCTCTCGGTTTACCATCGACCTCTTCCAGCAGGACGGCGGTCAGGGTTTCAGTCGTCATCGGCGGTTTTCTCCCCTGTGATCAACCGAGGTTGGCGCTCTCCTCGGCAATGGCTTGGTTAAAGGCACGAACGGCAGCGGCGGGGCCGTCCGGGTGAGACCATACGGCGGTGACCACAGCGATGAAATCCGCCCCGGCCCGAACCAGTGGGCGGCAGTTCTCAACCGTGATGCCTCCGATGGCAACGCACGGCACCTCCATCAACCCACTCCACCATTCCAGAAGTTCGGGTGAGGGCCGGTACGGGGTGGCCTTGGTGTCGGTGGGATAGAAAGCCCCGAACGCTACATAGTCCGCGCCTTGTTCGCCGGCAACCATGGCCAGATGACGGCTGTCATGGCAGGTTACGCCGACGATGCCATTGGCGCCGACCTGTCGGCGGGCTTCGGCATAGGAAGCGTCTCTTTGGCCGATGTGAACGCCGTCGCAGCCGGTTTCGGCGGCGAGGTCCGGGCGATCATTTAGGACGAAGGCGACGTTCCGATCTTGGGCGATGGGGCGTAGAACATCGCAGGCCCGGCGGATGAGGTCCGCGTCGGCGGTGGTCTCGCGGTCGGCCTGTTTGAGCCGAAGCTGCACACAGGCGACATCGCCCGCATCAAGCGCCGCAGTCAGCAGGGGCGCGAAGGCCACCGGCTCCAGATCAGGCGGTGTAACCAAATAAAGCCGACACCCAGGCGCGTTTGACATAACGGTCTCTGAACTCGCAGGTTCCAAAGGCCGAGGGCCTTTGGGAGAGGAAGCCCAAGGAGGGCCCATGGGCATAGTCTGGGAGGGGGCCACTTCGTGGGCTCTGCCCACACACCCGCAAAGGGCGCGACATGGCCTTTTAACCCCTTGACGGAAGGAAACACCCCCCGCCCCCTTACCAGAATCGTGACGATTTCGGTGAGAAGGCAGGGGCTTACATCAGGTTCGCAAGTCTTATTCTTGACCCAAATAGATCCGCACCAACCGATCCAGCAACTTGAGGGCATCTTCCCGTGGCCGTTGGAAGCTGTTGCGGCCAATGATCGAGCCGTTGCCGCCGCCATCGCGAATGGCGCGGGCATCGTCATAGACGCTGTCTTCACCCTTGGCAGCGCCGCCCGAGAACACCACGATTCGGCGGCCATTGAACGACGATTGCATAATATGAGCAACCCGCTCCGGCAGGGTCGAGATCGGGATCTTCTTGCTCTCGTAGATCTTCTTGGCCTCGGCATTCTCAAGGTCGGCGGAGGGCAGCTTGACCTTGATAATGTGGGCGCCCAGCAGTGCTGCCATATGAGCAGCATAAGCAATCACGTCCACCGCCAGCTCGCCGGTCTTGGTGACCGTGCCGCCACGAGGATAGGACCACACCACCACCGCGAGGCCGACGGCCTTGGCTTCGGCAGCCAGCTCCCGGATTTCCTCGTACTGGTCATACATGGCGTCGGAACCGGGATAGATGGTGAACCCGATCGCCGAACAGCCCAGGCGCAGCGCGTCATCCACCGATGCGGTGACGGCTTGGTCTGCTTCTTCCTTTTGACGCGACAGGCTGTTGGCGCTGTTCATCTTCAGGATGGTGGGAATTTGCCCGGCGAAGGTTGACGCTCCGGCTTCGAGCATGCCCAACGGTGCGGCAAAGGCGTTTAGACCGGCGTCAATGGCAAGCTGGAAATGATAATGCGGATCATAGCCGGCGGGGTTGGGGGCGAAGCTGCGGGCCGGCCCGTGTTCAAAGCCTTGGTCCACCGGCAGGATGATGAGCTTGCCGGTTCCGCCCAGCCGCCCTTCCATCAACAGCCGGCAGAGATTGCCCTTGGTGCCGGCGTTATCGCTTTCGTAGTGCGACAGGATTTTCCTGACCTGTGGTGTAATATGCATGATGCCTGATCCCCTTCGGCGCTGGTTGATTTTAAGGCGAGTCATAGCCCAAGGATCGCCATCATGGCAAATGTTGCCAGGGGCGGCGTGGGCGTTTTCTGGTTTAGAATGGAACCTCTGGTCTGTGGCCCGCAATCTGGCCCGCAATCGGCCCTGCGCTATCCACCCTGTGGGGGGTGTCTTGATCGGGCGGAGCGAGCCAACGTCGGCAAGCGGCTGCTGGATCCGTTTCGTAACGCAAATCGAGGCCGGGGCCAGCGAAGGCGTGGGCGTCGTGAAGGCGGACGCCTGCGGCCGCCGCGATGGCAGCCAACTTGGCCGTCATCTCCGGGGAGCCCGTGAAGCGGATATCCGGCACACCGGCTCGGATGGCTGCTTGGGCACAGCCAGGCAGATCGGCACAATCCAAAATCGCTGTAATCTTAACGGAGGGGGAATCGGGGAGGGGGCTTCGCGCGCATGGGTGCGCGGGGTCGCCGTCGCGGCCTGATACCGGCCGTGTGTCATTGTTAGAACTCGCTGGCACCACTTCAACCCCGGCAGCCCGGATGACGGCGTGAAACCAGCCGCCGCCGCCATGGGCGCCGCCGCCCGGAGCACTGATCAGGGTGACAGAACAACCCGCCGCCCGCGCCGCCGCTACCGCAGCCCGAGCCTCGCAGACACCACGGACGATGATCGGGCCGGGAACGACGGCCAAGCCGGTCAGGCCTCCCAGAAGGGTTTGTTGGCCTCTCGCAGCACGTCGCTGCGTGTCATGCCAATATCGCGCAAGATGGCGTCGTCCAACTCAGCTAAGGCATGCCGAGTACTAGAGCGTTCCCGCCACACGTGCATCGTCCCGCTCGCCTGATGCCAAAGGTGGGCGAGGAAGGGTTCGGACACTCCGCCGGACTCGGAACGAGGGGCGTTGTCCGTATGATCTGGATGGATTGCCGTTGCCATGGTCGTTGGTCCCAGCTCGGGGTGCCCGCGTCGTCCAGGATGTGTGGGCCGACCGCCCGGCGCCTGAGGGCCTTGATGGGTCAATATCAAGGCTCGATGATACGATCCGCCATTGAATACCCCTTTCCCTTTCCATTTGGTCAACAAACGAGGGGCCGGGAGGGGCGGTGGCATGCGGAAAGAGCATGGGGGCTTTCGTACCCTCAGGATGTTTGGACGGTCTTTACGGAGCGGCCGCCATGGCGGCAACCTTATCGAGCAACGCCTGTAGGAAAGCGTCGATATTGCCGCCCTTTCCTTGAATAACCGAGGCGAATTCCTGGCGTTCCGAGAGGCTCATGCTGACCCCCTCGATCACCACATCAATGATGCCTAAATGTCCATCCCGCGCCCGCAGCCGCCAGTCGACATTAACAGGTGGTCCAGCGTTTGGCGTAACTACAGTGGTTACGAAGGCGTCATGCTCGCTGTCAGAGCGGCTGGCGGTAATGTGGAAGGTTCCGCCGCCGTAGGACTCGAAATGGGAGGCGTAGGACCAGACCACCATTTCGTCGAACAACCCGATATAGGTTTGCTGTTGGGCTGGCGTTGCCAGCGGCCAGTAACGGCCCAGGGCAAACCGCGCCAGAGAGGGGATATCAAAGTTCCGGTGAAACAAGGTTCTGAAGCGGTCAATTCGGACAGTCCGGGTGATCGTCCGGTCGGCCATGGTGGCGACGGCCTCTTTCCCCAGGGCATCGACAAAAGCGACCGCCTGGCTCGTGACATCGTCGGCCTGGGCCTGGGCCGGGAGACCAAATAGCCCTCCCGACAACACCAGGATCAGGCAAAGTGGAAACAAGCGACCTCGTGTCATCATGATGATCTCCGAACGAAAACTGTTTGGCGAAGGGTCGCCAGTGGCTAGGCCGCTAAATCGAAACGCCGACCGCAGATCGTAATATACAGCTTGGCGCCCAAGACCTGACCAAAACTTGCCTGTCTTCGTTCCATTTCCTGATCTGTGATGTCGACCGGCAAGCAGCACGCCTGCTCTAAGAGCTTTTGTGTGCATCGTCGCGGTCCCCATGCGACAGGAAGCCGGCGCAGCGGGGCCGACGAGCAGGCCAGATCTCGAGCGGCTTCAAGGAACAGATGGATCGCGGCCTGGTGGGCCTTTCCGGCCAACCACTGATAGGGGCTGCCAGATGGCACTTCGAACCGAACCACCCCGACAATCGGCCCGGAGTCGACGCGAACCGCCATTTCATGCAAGGTTGCACCAAACAGAGGCGTTTCGTCGTAGCAGGCAAAGGCCGTGGGAAAGCGGCCCGGATAGTCCGGGGAACCGGGATGGACATTATAGGCCGGACCGCCGAGCGCCCCTAAAATCTCCGCCGGCACGACGACGCCCGAGCAAAAGGCCAGCAGGCGGGATAAGGGCGTGATCTGTGCGGTCCAGGCCTCCAAATCCTCGCGGGTATACAGGACATCGACCGGCAGATCGGGACGAATCCGATAGAGTATCGAGGTCAGAAAGTTGGCGTCCATTACCTCGTGACATAACAGCCCCAGCCGATCCGGTCCGGGAACTGGCGCCCCTGCGTCTGATGAGCTGGGGCTTTGCGCAAATGGGAACACGAGGCCGCCGTCGCGGCCCGATACCGGCAGTATGTCATTGTTCGGGTTCGCCGGTATCGCACTGCAAAAAGAAACCCCTGTCACGCCGCCTATCTCCGCCAGCACCAACACCGGGGCGGTATCGTAGCGTGCCCAAACGGCCAGGAGATGTCCGCAACCCCCGCCAATCGCGACAAACTGTTTCATACCATCGGGCCTTGATGGTGTCCTTCAAGGTGGCCCTCAGACTCCGGGCCGCCGTCGCGGCCCGATACCGGCAATGTGTCAGTATCAGGGCTCGCCGGTATCACGCCATCGCGCTTTAATGTTGACCCATTAGAGCGGCTTTCATACCAACGGCCCTAGACAGTGATCCGTGCCGTTGGTATCGGCGGCGACCGCCGCCGCGCGCCCCATGGCTTCGCGGGCAGGAGGCCCGCGCTTCCAGGACGGCTCTTTATCGCAATTCGGATAACCGGCTGGCTTCGTCCTCGGCGGTCAGGGCGTCGATCAGTTCATCAAGCGCTTCGCCGAGCATCACCTTATCGATCTTGTACAAGGTCAGATTGATCCGATGATCGGTGACGCGGCCTTGGGGGAAGTTATAGGTTCGGATACGCTCCGAGCGATCCCCGGAGCCCACTTGATTCTTGCGGTCGGCGGCACGGTCAGCATCTCGGGCGGCGCGTTCCCGGTCATACAATCGAGAGCGTAACACCTTCATGGCCTTGGCTTTATTCTTGTGCTGGGACTTTTCGTCCTGCTGGGAGACCACCAAGCCGGTGGGCAAATGGGTGATCCGCACCGCGCTGTCGGTGGTATTGACCGACTGGCCACCGGGACCGCTGGAACGGAAGACATCGATCCGCAGATCTTTTTCATCGATCTGGATATCGACGTCTTCGGCCTCTGGTAGCACCGCCACCGTGGCGGCTGATGTGTGGATGCGTCCGCCGGCCTCGGTTTGGGGCACCCGTTGAACCCGATGAACGCCGGATTCGAATTTCAGCCGGGCGAATACGCTACGGCCTGTGATCGACGCCGTGGCTTCCTTGTAGCCGCCGATCCCGGTCTCGGAAATGTCCATGGTTTCGAAACGCCAACCCTGGAGCCCGGCATAACGTCGGTACATTTCGAACAGGGATGCGGCGAACAAAGCCGCCTCCTCGCCACCTGTTCCAGCGCGCACTTCCAGGATGGCGTTCTTTTCGTCCGCCTCGTCCTTGGGCAGCAGCAGCACCAAAGTCCGCCGTTCCAAGGCTGGCATTGCCCGAGTTAAGGTCTGAAACTCGTCCTCGGCCAGCGCCCGCATTTCGGGATCGGTCTCGGGGTCCGCGATCAGGGCCGCCAGATCCCCGGCCTCGCCGCGCGCCTTTTTCACTCCGGCGATGGCCTCGGCGATGGGCGTCAGATCGGCATATTCCTTCGAAAGGCGCGCGAATGTCGGCGCATCGGTCACGCCCTTGGCCAGAGCATCGCGCAACTCGTCATGGCGGGCCGAGAGCTTATCGAATTTTTCGTCCATATTCATGATTTGGTGCTCACAATTCATCATCCTCTGTCGCCGGGTCGAGCGCAAACAGTCTGCGCAATAACCGTTCCGCCGCCGCCTGTTCTGTGCGCTCGGTGCCGTCCGACTCGGCTGCCAGCCCGCGTAACGCCTCGCAGGGTTGGTGCAACAGGCGATTCACCAACCGGCGAGTTGCCTCGTCGGCATCGAACCCGCTGCCTTCGGCCAACACCTGACGCCGCATTCTTTCAAAATGGCGCCGCAGAGCGGCCACTGCCGGGGTGGCGGCCCGTTGTGCCCGCTCCCGGCAGAACCCGGCGACCGCCTGATCCAGCATCGCCCAAGCGGCTTTTGCCGCCGCCTCGCGGCTGACCCGGCCCCGTAGCGCCACCCGTTCTAAATCCCCCAGATCGTAGACGAACGCGATCTCCATTTCGCCCACGGCGGGTTCGACATCGGCGGGCAACGCCGCATCGATGATGAAGATCGGCTGCCGCCGTCGCCGAAGAACCGCCGCTGCCGACTCGGTGCCTAGGATATAGCGCCCGAGCCCCACCGCCGTCACCACGATATCGGTTCCGGCCAGCACCGTATCCAAGGACGCAAACGGCGCATGATGGCACCCCAGTCGCCGGGCTGCCAGTTCGGCGCGGGCATCCACCGGAGTCATGACGGTCAGCCTGCCCAACCCGGCGGCCCGCAACCGTTGCACCATCAGTTGGCCCATATCGCCGAGGCCGATCAGCAGGCCGTTGCGTCGGGTCAGATCGCCGTGAAGATCCCGAGCGATGTCAACGGCGGCGGCGGCGATGGAGGTTGGCCCTTCGGATAATCCGGTTTCGGCTCGAATCCGCTTCGCCAGAGCAAACGCCGCCCGTATGACGGCGTCCAGTTCGGCTCCGACCATTCCCACCGCCGCCGCCCGGCGATAGGCCGCCTTGAGCTGACCCAGGATTTCGGGCTCCCCCACCACTTGGCTGTCCAGGGATGCCGCCACGGCGAACAGGTGCCGCGCTGCTGCCGGCCCGGTTAAGACCTGAATTTGATCGGTGACGCCCGATGCCGGCCCACCGGCCCTCTCGGTCAGGATGTCGGCGATCACCGCAGCCGTCGCCACGGCATCCCGATCGACGGCCACGACCTCGACCCGGTCGCAGGTTCCAAGCCAGACCGCCTGGACCACCCCAGCGGCGCGCAGCCGGGCGAGTAGCCCTGGAATCTCGGTGGATTCGGCGAACAAGGCGTCAGCCACCACACCAGTCCAGGTGCGATAACTGACGCCGACGACGACATAGCCAGCCGTCACTGCTGGCAGCCTGGAACGAAAGCGTGCCCTGATTTAGTTCTTACGGGCCTGCGCCACCGCCTGCTTGAGTGCCGCCAGATCCATGGCGCCGGGGTAGATCTGATCGCCGACCACAAAAGCCGGCGTTCCGCCGATGGAGAGGGTTTCAGCCAGTTCATGATTGCTCTTGATCGCGGCCACCACCTCTGGCTTGGCCATGTCGGCCTTCAGTCGATCGGTGTCCAGGCCCACCGAATGAGCGACATTCATGACGATGCCTTCGTTGAATTGACCACGGGTGGCGATCAGGGCGTCATGGAACGGCTGATATTTATCCTGTTCGCGTGAAGCCAAAGCCGCTCGCGAGGCCAGAATCGAGCCCTGCCCCAGCACCGGGAACTCTTTGAGCACCAGGCGGACGTTGCTATCATCTTTCAGCAAAGACCGAAGGGTTTCTTCCATGGATTTGCAATAAGGACAGGCATAGTCGAAAAACTCGACCACCGTCACATCCCCTTTAGGATTCCCAAGGACAGGCGATTGTGGGTCATTAAACAGTGCCCCATGGCTTTCTTCCAATGATTTGCGGCGCTCATTATTTTGCGCCACAGTCAAGGCCTCGACAACCACTTCGGGATGTTCGATCAAATAATCATGGACCAGCTTTTGGATCGCCGCCTTCTGGTCATCATTCATCGCGGGCGACTCGGCCCGAACCGGCGATCCTGCCAACAGGGCCACCATCAACCCTAGGATCGCAACAAAAGGAAACCGGACGCCTGACATCGCACCAACACTCCATGGAGAATTCGGATAACAGTCGTATCATACTTGGGCGGGAACAGGCCATCGGCCTGATCCTGGGGCCGTCCCTTGCGAGGACAAGGGAAAAGCACAGCAACGCCCTAATGTGGCCCTAAAATCGTTCGGCTCGCAACTCACGCTTGATCGGGTGCCGACGGTCGGCGGTGCCGAAGCGGGGCTCAATGCGTGCCGGGCCGGTCACTTCGACGCTCAGGGGCGGGCCCCGATGGGCAGGCCGTCGTCGACCGCTCCACCACCACAGCCCGGCAAAGCCTCCAAGGATGACTGCGATCACCCCGACCACCGCATCTCGGAGCCAAGCCGGCGCCACCACAGCAAAGGATGGTCCTTCGGGCTCCGGCGATGCCGCCGTATCTCCTGGCGACGATGATGACGGAGAGGGGGAAGACGGGGATAATGAAGGGGTTGCTACCGCCGTTACGGTCCCGCTGGGCGCAGCACGCGGAACCCCGCCGGTTCCGCCCGAGGCCGCCCGAGGGGGGCCACCGCTGCTGCTTGAGGCCGAACCGGCACCGAATACCATGACATCGCCACCGCCACCGCTGGCTTCCACCCGCCCGCTGGAAACGGCATGGGGCGCCGGAGCCACGGCATCGTGACCGTTGGGGCCATGACCATCATGGGCGTGAGCCGACGGTGCCGCCAAATTGCCCATGGTTGGAGAGGCGGTATGACCCGCCATAAGCCGAGATGTCGTGGCCTCGTCCAGCGCGCCGGTTGCCGGTAACCCCACCGAACGTTGATAAGCCGACAGCGCCGCCCGAGTCTTGGACGTCATCTCGCCGTTTGGATGTCCGGGGTCGAACCCTTTCTCTTTGAGCACTTGCTGGGCCCATTGAAGGTCACCTGAGCCCTGGGGACCAGCGGTGGCGGACCCGACACCCAGAACCGGCAGCAGAGCCAATCCCGACACCGTCGCCAGCATCACCAGCCACCTTCTGGTTCCTGTCGTTCTCGTCACCCGCCGTCTCCTAAACCTCTCACCGGGCCGGATCGCCCCAAGTAGGCTTTCGCTTCGGGGCTCCAGCACCATAGCGCCCGGTTTCCGTCAGCTTCAATGGTCGCCTGCTCCCTGCACATCGGCGTTGCCGCCCACGCCGGCCTGAGCGGCCCGGTGGAACGGGCCTTTGAGAGCGTTCCCCCATGTGTCATACCATCAAGCCTTGATGGTGACTCATCAAGGCTGCCCTCAGACGCCGGGCGGGCGCGTTTGCCCCTTGGCTTCGCGCCAGGGGAATCGGGTGAAAGAATCATGCGGTGATGAGTGCCGCGAGGAAGTCGTCGTCCCAGGCGGCGATCTTGCGACGGAGGCGCATTGAGTCCTTCCCTGGGGCTCTGCGTATCAGGTTGAAGGCGATGTGCTTCAT
>CAIXKV010000023.1 GCA_903920145.1 uncultured Rhodospirillales bacterium | reverse complement strand
TGATACCGGCGAGCCCTGATACTGACACATCGCCGGTATCGGGCCGCGACGGCGGCCCCGCGCGCCCATGCGCGCGAAGCCAAGGGCGCGGATGCGCCCGCCCGGCGTCTGAGGGCAGCCTTGATGAGTCACCATCAAGGCCCGATGGGGATCACTCCTTTTTTGCCTCGTCTTGAGTGTGCCCGTCCAAAGCCGCGAGCAGGGCTTGCCAATCGATGGGCTTGGACAGAATCTCATCAACCCCTGTCGCCCGATACCGTTCGCGGCTTTCCATCATGGCGTCAGCCGTTAACGCCAGAACCGGCAAGCGGTTTTTGGGAAAGGGCAAGGCGCGAATCAATCGGGTCGCTTCCTCGCCATCCATTTCCGGCATTTGCATATCCATCAAGACCACATCGAACGCGCCGGCCTCGACCGCCGCCACCGCCAAACGGCCATTGTCGACGATGTCGACCTTGTGGCCGAATTTCCGCAGCATAGTGGCCACCAAAACTTGGTTGATTCGGTTGTCTTCGGCTAGCAAGACCGACAAGGATCGTTTGGCAACGAAAGAGGTTGTGGGAAGGGTGGTTTCGGCCTCTGGTTTGCTGGGAGCGGATGCGGCGCGCATGGGAAGCGAAAACCAGAATCTCGAGCCTTTCCCGCTCTCACTCTCTACGCCGATCTCGCCCCCCATCAACGCGACCAGCCGCTTGGTGATCACCAAGCCCAGCCCCGTCCCGCCAAAGCGGCGCGAGGTCGATGCCTCCAATTGAGAGAAGGGTTGGAATAACAACGATAGCCGATCGGAGGCAATACCAATGCCAGTATCGACCACCTCCACCATCACCATCACGACAGCGCCACTTTGTTTTTTCCCCGAAACGCGGATCTCAATTCCGCCCTGTTCGGTAAATTTAATGGCATTTCCCGTGAGATTGAACATCACTTGCTTGAATCGCGCCGGATCGCCGACGACATGACGCGGCAGATCGTCGGCCACCTGCTGCGTGAAGGTCAGGCCCTTTGATGTTGCTCCGCTCTGAAACAGTGCAAGGGTATCGCGAACGGCTTCGTGAAGAGCAAACTCGGTTTCCTCCAGAACAATTTTACCGGCCTCGATTTTGGAAAGATCAAGAATATCATTTAAAATAATTAGTAACGTTTTAGTGGAAGCCGCCAAAGTATCAAGATAGCCGAGTTGTTCCTGATTTAACGGGGTGGCCCGCAAGAGATCCGCCATGCCCAAAACGCCGGTAATGGGTGTGCGAATCTCATGACTCATCATCGCCAGAAACTCGCTTTTGGCAGCATTGGCAGCATCGGCCCGCTGCTTTTCCTGCTGTAATTCAGAGGTTCGGCTTAAGACTAAGAATTCGAGTCTCTGTTGGCTGAAATTGAGGGCGTCAACCAGCGTCCCCAACTCGTCGGCATAGGGATATTCAATCGGCTGTGACTCTCCTTGCTCCAGTCGGAGAGGCCAATTTTCCACCGAATCGGCAATATGATTGAGCTTATTCGATAGTTTTGATTTGACAATGATTACAAATATCAGCCATAAGCCAACAGTGACAGCCAATGAGTTTAGGACAATCATTAAAAAACTATGTTTTATTCGATCAAGAACAACTTTTAATCCTGAATATACCGTCAAATGTCCGATCAGGATGGATCGACCAGACTGATTAGCCATGACCAAGGGAACGCTATAATGACGATAACGATCAAATAAAAATCCTTCGGCTCTATCCCCTGATAACTCAGGAATAAAACCGTCTTCAACCATGCGAATACCTTTATCATTAGTTATTATTACGCCGATCACGACTGAAGATTGCTTAATTCCTTTTGCCAACGAGGCCAGCAAAGGCCGATCAACAGCCCACATGGCATCAACCGCTCCTGGTTCGAATGAGCGGGTAAGGCCTTCGAGTTCGCTATCAATCACGTGATTAACCGCGAAAAACTCGATCAGAAGTTGGATCGCTGTTACACTGACGGCTAGGAGCAAGTACCAGCCGAGAACAGCCGCGAACAAACGCCCCGCGAGAGTGGTCCGCCGCATGATGGCTCCTGGCGTTGATCGATTCCGAAAAGCGGTTGGGCGACGGTATGGCGTGTATGTAGCATGGAGGCCGCCGCTGTGGAATTGACACCGATGTGCAAACGAAAATATCTGTCAAAAATTCCAGCCTTGGACTCTCTCCGTCCGATGCCCAAGAGAAGACGCTGGCGGGCTGTATGGGTCTTGACCGGCCTGATGACCGGCTTGTTCGCCTGGGGAACGCTTGGGGCCGAGGCTCGCCCATCGGCGCTCCACTTGTGCTTTGATGACGACCCCAATAACAAGCCGGCCATTTTTGCTTTGCTCAACCGGGTCAGTGCCGCGCTGTCCGTCCCGTTTGATATCGTCCGCGTTCCTTGGGCGCGCTGCTTGGTGGATGTCCAGGCCGGTGATCAGGATGGGGCGATCGGCGCCTCTTATCTCCCCGAACGGGAAGCGATCGGCGCCTTTCCCATGGACGGACAAGGGAAACCAGACTCGACCAAGCGAATCAGTATCGAAGGATACTATCTTTATACTCTGAAGGACTCCGATATCGACTGGAATGGTCAGCAGCTTTCACACAGACAGGGACCGATTGCGGTTAAAATTAACGCTTCGATTATTACTAAGTTAAAGTCATTAAACGTTCCCGTAATCGAAGTGAATTCTGGATGGGATGCCTTATTTGAGATGGTAGTATCCCATCATGCTCAAGCAACAGCGATGTTGTCTGATCGTGGCGATCGTGCTTTGGCTCAAAATAAAGAGCTGTCCGATCAAATCCGTAAAATCCCGATTGCTCTAGACGAAAAGCCTTATTATGTGATGTTTTCCCATCAATTAAGGACTGCGGATCCAGGTTTTACGGACGAGGTCTGGAAAACAATCGAAGCCGTGCGGGAACAGCCCTGACAAAGAAAGGACTGCGGGCACTTCCAAGACGCTACACCGCCGACTCTCGGACCACGACAGGGCCCAGCACGGCCGAGTGCGTAAAGTTCCAATTTAGACGCGCGCATCCATATTGAACAACCGGCGGTATTCAAGCAGCGCGTAGCGATCCGTCATTCCGGCGATATAGTCAGCAATGGTCCGCGCCCGCCCGATCATCTCGGCCTCTCCGATGAATGCCCTCAAATAGCCTTGCCATTCGGTGGGTAAACAGGTGGGTTCGGCCATGAATAGGGAAAACAAATCGACAACCACTCGCCGGGCTTTGCTGGTTTCACGATTAACTCGAAAATGCCGATACATTCGCTCTTTTAAAAAAGCCCGCAGGGCCTTCTCCTCCTGCGCCATGGGCGCGCTAAAGGCCACCACCGGACCTCCTGCCAAACGAATCTCGGTGGGTGAGAGAGGGGCCAAGGCCTTCAGGCGCCGTTCGGTCTCGGCCAAAAGGTCGGTCACCATGGCATCGATCAGGCGCCGGATGGTCTCGTGAATCAGGCGCGCCCGTTCCAGATTGGGATATTTTGCCCGGACGGCGGCAACAATACGCCCGACCAGCGGCGCTTCGCTCATGTCATCGATGGTGAATAAGTGAGCCCGCAAACCATCATCAAGATCATGGTTGTTATAGGCGATATCGTCGGCCAACGCCGCAACTTGGGCCTCAGCCGAAGGCCAAGTCTGACACTCCAAGTCATAATGACGCTGATACTCTTGAATCGCAGGGGGAGGCGTGAAGGGACCGTTATGCTTAACCACGCCCTCAAGGGTTTCCCAGGTCAAATTCAAGCCATCGAATTCAGCATAGCGCCGTTCTAAACAGGTGAGAATGCGAAAGGTTTGTTCATTGTGACGAAAACCACCATAAGACGCCATGGCATGATTGAGGGCGTCTTCGCCGGCATGACCGAAAGGGGCGTGCCCTAAATCATGGGCCAAGGCCACCGCTTCGGCGAGATCGTCGTTCAGCGCCAGCGCCCGACATATAGAGCGCGCAATTTGAGCGACCTCCAGACTGTGAGTCAGTCGCGTGCGGAAATAATCGCCTTCATGGTAAACAAACACCTGGGTCTTGTATTTCAGCTTACGAAAAGCGCCAGAGCGTAAAATTCGGTCGCGATCACGCTGAAATGGCGTCCGACTTGGACTTTCAACCTCCACCACCAAGCGCCCTCGGCTGTGGGCTGCCCGACACGCATAGGGCGCGAGTAGGGTATCATG
The DNA here is from genome assembly GCA_903920145.1 of uncultured Rhodospirillales bacterium. Classification (GTDB taxonomy): domain Bacteria; phylum Pseudomonadota; class Alphaproteobacteria; order Azospirillales; family Azospirillaceae; genus BOG-933. Next base: position 8,514 of record CAIXKV010000023.1, on the reverse strand, counting down.
ATTTATGACCGCCATAACGCCACCTCAAGAGCAACCCTTGTGAGGGTACGACCGGCCCGCCCTCGCCGCAATCCCGAAAAAACCGCCGCAGACGCAAGAGAATTTTCGACATACATAAATCCAATTACGTCGGTCATACGGCATACTAAGCGCCATACATGACCGTATGACAAAGACCTGTCCCAACGCCTATAGGACAAAATCTTAAAGATGGGGAGCCGAAAGAGACCCAATATCAAAAGCCGACGGCGCCCGCCCTGCCTGATACTGTGACCACAGGGTCGCAAACGCCCGCTCCAGGTGGCCCGCAAAACGATCGGCATCGCAAAGGGGCGAAGCGGTTAGACGGGGACGCAAAGCCGCTCGCGTGGCAATCAGTCGCCCTCCATCCAAAGCCAAGGCCACGGCCTTGTCGACATACTCATCGACAGTTCTGGCCGCCAAGTCTTGAAGTCCGATGACAGACAGGTAGCCGAGCGAATGTCGACTGCACAAAGTTTCACCTGCCACCGTCACCACCGGCACCCCGAGCCATAAGGTCTCCAGGGTGGTCAAGCCGCCATTGTAAGGGAAAGAATCCAGAGCGATATCAACGCTGGCGATGGCTTGGCGATGAGCCAAAGGGGAACTTCCGCCTTCCATGCGAATACGCTCGGCAGCGATCCCACGGGCGGTAAACTGCCGAAGACAACGCAACCGCGTCTCTCGACAGTCAAAGGCCGATGTCTTCAGCAACAGCCGGGAGCCCGACACCCGCTCCAAAATCTGGCTCCAGGCGGCGATCACCGGCACGGTAATCTTCTTCAGGGTATTAAACGAGCCCAAGGTTACGAATCCGTTGGACAGCATCGGCAACGGCCCAACCGGCTCCGCGTCATCCGGCGGCTGATAAACGACATACCCGTCAGGCAACCGAATAACCCGCTCCTGATAATATCTCTCGGCCCCACTCGGCACCTGAACCGGATCCGCCAAAAGATAGTCCATCGCCTCAAGACCCGTAGTGGCGGGATAACCAATCCATGCCACCTGAATCGGCGCGGGCTTCCGGGCAAACACCAACAGCCGATTCAAGGCGGTATAACCACTGAGGTCCACCAGTATGTCGATGTCATCGGCCCGAATCTGCGCCGCCAGTGCGGCATCCGACCAGCCGAAGACAGGCCGCCATACGGCAGCCGCCCGACGAATGCGGTCAGTCAGCGCGTCGTCGGTCGCCTGATTGGCGTAACAATAAAATCGGTGCCCGGCCCGCGCCAACGCCTCTAAAGCCGGCAGCACCAAAAACCCCACGGCATGGGTTCGGAAATCGCCCGAAACGAAACCGAGACGATAGGCGGTCCTCTCACGACTCTCCGGAGTCGGCGCATACGGCACAGACGGGTATGTCGCCGCATACCGATTGGCCCAGTCGCGAGCCGCAACGGCAATCCCGGCTAAATCCGAGTCAGGCTGGTACAGCCGAGTGAAAACAAGCGCCGCGCCCGCCGCCGCCCAATCCGGACGCAGAGCCTGCGCCCGCTCAAAACAGACTACGGCCTCCTCAAGCCGCCCCTGCTCTTGAAGCGCCGCGCCCAAATTCAGATACCCCTCGGCCTGATCCGGGAACAAGGCCAAGGACCGCCGAAACCGATCTTCAGCCTCGGCCAGCCGGTTTTGGCGCCGCAGCAAAACCCCCAAGGCCATGTGACCTTCGGCGCTGTCGGGCTTCAGGGCCAGCGCCCGAGTCAACGACTCGGTAGCCTCGGCCAACCGCCCTAACTCCATCAAGGCGGTCCCCAAATTCAGGTGAGCCTCAAGGCAGCGGGGCCGGCAATCCACCAAACGCCGCCACACGGGAACCGCCAAATCCAACCGGCCTTGTCGCTCCAGTGCGATCCCCAGATTCAGAGAGGCCTCGGCCAGATCCGGCGCCAACACCAAAGCCTGCTCGCAGCAGGCCACGGCATCGGCATAACGGCCAAGCTCCAGCATCGCCGTGCCCAGGTTCAAATGAGCCTTGGCATAGCCGGGCTCCAGAACCAGCGCCTGCTCAAAGCAGGCGGCGGCCTCCACCGCCCGCCCCTGCCGTAACAGGGCAACCCCCAGATTTAAATGGATTCCGGCACGATCCGCCGCCAAAAGCAGCGCCCGCTGAAGGCGGGGCACCGCTTCGGCGGGACGCCCCAGTTCCAGCAATGCGAGCCCCCAATTCACCCACGCCGCCGAATCCTCCGGCGACGCCACCACCACCCGCTCAAAACAAACCGCAGCCTCACCCAGCCGCCCTCGGTCCAGCAACGCCAAACCAAGCGCCATTGATGCCGCCGGCCCGCCATCCGTCCCGGTCACGATATCAGGCAGACATATCGGTCAGTTTTCGGGGAGCGGCTCCACCCGGTAAGGGCGGCGGCGGGGCGGGCGCCCTCAATGGAGCCGACCCTGCGGCGGCGGCAGGCTGCGCCCCCCCTGCGGGCAGGGTCAACAAGCCACCAGCAATTTCACGGTTAATACTGATCAACACATCCAGTTTTTCTGGCTGAGGATCCGCAACAATTTTCAAACCATGGATATCGATGAACTTGGTTAGCCTCAACAACGCATTCCGCGTCTCAAGAGGAACCGCACAGTCCGGCTCCAGCAAACTGGCCTGAATAATCGTCCACAACCTGCGATTCAGTCGCACGGCCTCCAATACGGCTTCGGGATCGACCGGATCGCGCTGGGCGGCCTTCATTCTCACCGCCACCTCCATCAACGCCCATCCCTCGATTTGGCGTGGATCGGCGGAGGCATCCGGCGTGTTTCGGTAAGGGTTCGACCGCAGGGGCGGGGGCATGGTCTGGACTCCTTGTTTCCAACACCACGAGTTCTCTCGAGGGCGTCGGGTCATCGATGGCGTCAGGTCGTCAATAACGCGAGCAGCACTGATGGAGGACCGGCCCCAACCCAGGAAAACCGCAAAAACCCACCGCTGCCAAACACGTCCTCTCCTGACTTCAAGCGCTCGCCTTCACAATAAGCGTATTAACACATAGGCTCAAGGGGCTCGCGGGACAATCGCAGACGCCCACCGGGCGAACGATGGCGAATTTGCTGAGGACGTTAAGCCGTTAGTCCCGTTAGAATTTGAATCGTTGAATCTCAGTCCTGGTCCGCTCGGCTAGGCGCAACAGCTCCATCATGGTGGCCGTAACCTCTTCCGCTGCGACCGCATTCGCTCCACCGATGCGCAACAGCTCCTCGATGCTGGATCGTATTTCCCCCACGGATGCGGTCTGTTGTTCCATGGCGACGGAAATTCCGTTGGCTAATCGTTCAAACTCCGCAACCACAGAGCAAATATGATCAATACTGACTCCCATCGCTTGGGCGCGTCCAACGCCGTCATGGGCATCTGTACTGGCTTTCTGAATCAGGGCGGAAATTTCATCGGCAGAGCGCCCAGAATGGTCGGCTAATTTTCCAACTTCTTCCGCAACCACAGCAAATCCCTTGCCAGCCTCACCGGCCCGCGCCGCTTCGATGGCCGCATTCAGGGACAGCATGTTGGTCTGAGTCGCAATCCGCCCGATAACATTGGTAATTTTCGCAATGGCGCGGGAATTTTCGGCAATGGCGTTGACCGAGCCAACCATGTCAATCATGTGCTGCCGTCCCGCATTGACCTGCTCCGAAGCCTCGGCGGCGTTCCGACTGGATATCCGGGCATCCCCCGAAACCTGCTCCATCGCCTGGGCCGTCTGGCCGACACCAGAAGCGATCCGCTGGACCGCATCGGCCTGATTCCGAGCACCATCGGAAATCTGGCCGATGGCCATACCAACCTGACTGGTTGCGGTTGCTACATGATGAATATTCGTCATGGTGTCACTAAGAGTCTTGGAGAGTATCTCCATCGACGCATTAATGTCATCTTTCAATCGGCCAATATCGCCGTGAGCCCCCACACCCACGCGAGCCGACAGATCATTGTCAGCGGCACGGGCCATGACCGAGCCAATGGCGGTCACAAGGGCGTTCAATTCAGCCAACAGACCATTAAACGCCTCCGAAGTCTGCCCAACTTCGTCACGACCCGCGACTGTTGCTCTTAAAGACAAATCCCCGGTGTTCCGCACCATCGAAATGGTCCGCTGAAGGTCATACAAGGGCCGAACAATCCGGCCTCCGATCCAAAGCGCCAGAGCCATCCCCAACAAAACCGCCAAAGCCGCCGCAAAAGTGAAGAGGCTGCGAACATTGTCCATATCTTCCGTTAAATTTTGAAGAACCCGATCCCGCTTCGCTTCGACTGCCTGCACCACATACGCCAACGAGGTTTGAAATTTGGCGATCGAGGCTTCTGTGTCAGCCATAAAGGATAAAGCCGTTGCAGCGTCGGAGTCCGCCATCTCGACCACCGCGTGGGTGTCTTTCAAATAGGCCGCAAGATCAGTGTCTACGGCCTTAATTTCGGCGGAATCACCAATCAGCGTAATCAGCAATGGCTTCAGGTCATCGAATTGCCGTTGAACCCTTGCCATCTGCTCATTGGTTTGCCGAACCGCCTTCTCAATGAGAACCACATCGGAAACATTGGCGGCAATCGACGTTAATCGGAAAAGCTTGCTGGTGAGGGATTCGGTTTCGGCCCGAAAATCACTGACCCTGGCCACCGACTGAATCACCGTTTCTTTCAGAATGACAATAGCGGCTTCATTTGAGCGCATAACCGTGATGGCATAACCGCTCACAATCAATAGAACTGCGATTAAAATCGCCGGGACCAGTCCGACTTTCACGCGCAAAGACATATCCACCAACCGCATCATAACACCGTACTCCAGAAGCCTTTCCCGACGTCCCGCGCCAATCGATTACCAGGATGGCGGAGGCTCCCGCAAGACGCGTTCATCTGCGATATCCTGGCCAAATTTTTCCCCATCCGAGAGAACGGATTCCAACGCCGCCAGGAGTGGCTGAAGAAACGGTCGATAGCGGCGCCAGCGTCCAATGGAGCCGCGAAACAAAGGCTGACGCACCTGGGTTGCACTGGCGGTCAAAATCGCCCGTTGGGTCTCATGGAAAGCCAAACAACGCTCATCCCAGGGCAAACCGCAATACGCGATCAGACGGCGGGCGTGGCCCTCCAGATCATCGACCAGGGATTCGTAAGAGATTTCCAACAACCGCCCCGGAGGCAACACCCTGCGCCAATGAGCCATCAGTCCATGATAAGAGCGGTAGTAGCGGCCTAACTCGGCCAGATCAAAACTATAGTCCTGCGCCTCGGTAAAAAGCTTGGAAAAGCAGGAAACGCAGGTGTCGACCGGATCCCGCATCGTGTGAATGATCCGCGCCTGGGGCAACATCAGGTGGATCAAACCGATCAGCATAAAATTATCCGGCATTTTGTCGGTGATTCGGGTCCGCCCTGCGGGCAAGGCCGGCAGTCGGGCCAAATAGGCGCGTCCCAACCGGGCAAAACAAGCAGGATTCTGGGACAACAGAGCCCCCAAGACCACCGCCCCCGACAGATCACCGTCGGGCCCGTTTTGCGCAACGTCTGCCAAGTCTGTCAGTTCACCGGCACCATAAATCTCGGGATGACTGGCCAGGATCTGTTCAACCAACGTGCTGCCGGATCGCGGCATACCGACGATAAAAATCGGCACATTCGACTCTTCACCGCATCCCTGAAACCGCTCAAACAGACTGGCGTCAAACAGCTCGGCCATACGGCGAAACCGGCCCAGTACGGCGGCCTCGTCATACGGCAACAAACGGCGCCGAGCGGCATTCCCCTGCAATAAATGCTCAAACGCCCGTTGAAAATCGCCGACATCCTCCAGCGCCTTACCCAAGGCAAAATGCAGATGAACGGCCTGGGATGGCGACATCCGCCCGGACTCTGCCGCCAGCGTCTCCAACGCAGCCAGATCGGGATCCCCTCGCGTAAAGCGTTTGACCTCACTCTGGTTGAAACGTGCCTCGACATACTCGGGCTTTAGCGCCAATGCCTGACGATAGCAGGCCGCCGCTTCATCGAAGCGCCCCAACCGGAACAGAGCGACCCCCAGATTGTTCAAGCTTTCAGCATCGGCAGGACGAAGCCGCAGCGCCTGCTCAAACAGCGAGACGGCCTCTTCCAACTGGTCCAACTGAAGCAAAACCACCCCGAGGTTATAATAGGCAACCGGATCTTTGGGCTGGGCCGCCACCACCTGCCGATAGCAAGCCGCTGCTGCCGTCCAGCGGCCAGACTTGAAGGGAAGACTGCCAGCATCGGCCCATTTCAGCAGCGCATCGCCAAGATTGCTATGAATCCTGGGGTTTTCCGAATCCAGCGCCAGAGCTCGCCGCAGTCTTTCGACTGCCTCTTCCAGTCGCCCCAAACGCGTTAACGCCACCCCGACATTCATCAAGGTCTCGGCATGATCGGGATGAAGCGTCAGGGCCCGCTGGTAGCTCGTCAACGCCTCTTCCAGCCGGTCCAGCCGAACGAGGATAACGCCCAGATTTTGGTGCCCTTCAACGCGCTCCGGTGCCAAAGCCACCGCCCGCAGAGTCTCGGCCAGCGCCTCCTCAAGCCGACCCTGGTGCAACAACACCACGCCCAGATTCAGACGAACATCGGCCAGATCCGGCGATAACGACACAGCCCGCCGGTACTGGTCCTCGGCGAGATCCAGCGCCTTTTGGGCAAAGCGAACATTGCCCAAATTCAGATGACCCTCGGCGTCATTCGGAACCAAAGCCAAAGCCTGCCCATAGGCGGCGGCGGCCTCGTCCAACCGACCCTGACGATGGAGAATAACGCCAAGGTTGTTGTAAGCCTCGGCGCATTGGGGATCGATGGCCAACGCCTTCCGATATTGAGCCATGGCGTGATCCAACCGGCCCACCTCAGCCCACTGATTGCCCATCCCCAGATAAGCCGCCGGGCTGCCGCGCCGAGCCTCTCTCTGCCTGCCGTTTCGGTTCGCGTTTTCAGCCAATCGACGACACCCGTTTGAAAATCGGAAACAGACACCTCCGGCACAACGCATCCCGGAACTCCCAAAGAAGGAGCCCGCAACGCTTTCGCTTGCCACCGAAATCATGGCATATCGAATTTCGAAAATCGTTAATTTTTGGATAGCATTCCCGATGAATTCGCCACGACATCACGAGTCCCCGGCTCCCCTTCAGGCTTGGCTATTGGTCGCAGTCAGCTTTGTGGCGCTCAGTGTCACCATGTCGACCCGTGCCTCGCTGGGCTTGGTGATGCCGGTGTGGGCCGATGCTTTCGGCTGGTCACGGGGGTTCATGTCCAGCGGCAGCGCATTGGCCTTGATCCTGGTGGCGGCCCTATCGCCGATCGCGGGCAATCTGGTGGATCGCCACGGACCGCGCCCGTTGATCACTGGCGGCCTTGTGGCCGTCGGGCTGGGCATGGCTGTGGTTTCGGTGATGGACCAACCCTGGATGTTTCTCCTGGGCTTTAGCGGTCTGGCCGCCATCGGTTTTGGCACCGTGGCCAATCATGTGGTGTCGACGGCGGTTTCCTTGGTGTTCGAGCGCGGGCGGGGTTTGGCGGTGGGCATCGCCACGGCTGGATCTACGGCTGGCCAGTTGCTCGTGATCCCGGCCTTGGCTCTTTTGCTCAGTCATGTCGGCTGGCGCGCCTGCTTCGCGGCCCTGGCCATTGCCGCTTTGGTGCTGGCGCCAGTCGCTTGGCTGTTGACCCAACCGGCGGCGGCCAAGAGCCGACCGGCGACCGAGCCTTTGCGTTACCGCCTGACTGTCCTGGCCACCAGTCCGGTTTTCCACGCCCTGTTCTGGAGCTTCGCCATCTGCGGCTTCACCACCACCGGAGTCATCGAAACCCATTTGCTGCCCTATACCGTCACCTGCGGCTATCCGCCTTTGGCTGGGGCTGAAGCCTATGGTCTCTTGTCGGCCTTTAACATGATCGGCATGGTCACCGCCGGCTGGCTAACCGACCGCTGGCACCGCCCCCGGTTGCTGGCCACCATCTACGCCGTCCGGGGCCTCAGTTTCATTTTGCTGTTATTTATCGGACAGGATGCCACTCTACTGGTGTTGTTTGCGGTCCTGTTCGGACTGTTCGACTTTTCAACGGTCCCGGTCACGGCCAGCTTGGTCGCGTCCCGCCTAGGGTTGCCCATCATGGGGCTGGCCATGGGCCTGATCGCTGCCGGCCACGCCCTGGGGGCCGCAACCGGCGCCTTTTTAGGCGGCTGGTTGTTTGACCTGTTCGCCCGCTATGATTGGGTCTGGCTGGCGTCGACCGGCTTGGCTTTGTCGGCGGCCGTACTGGCACTGACCATCACGGAAACCCGAGGCCGTAACGATTTGCCGCTGCCGTCCTGATGCTGGCGAATATTCGTGGGCCCTGCCCACACCTGTCAGACCATCGGGCCTTGATGGTGACTCATCAAGGCTGCCCTCAGACGCCGGGCGGGCGCATCCGCGCCCTTGGCTTCGCGCGCATGGGCGCGCGGGGCCGCCGTCGCGGCCCGATACCGGCGATGTGTCAGTATCAGGGCT
>CAIXKV010000022.1 GCA_903920145.1 uncultured Rhodospirillales bacterium | reverse complement strand
ATTTGGCTCGGTGGCGTTGGATGAGACACATCTTTGCGCGGCCTTGCGCTACGTCGCCTTCGACCCGCTTCGCGCCAGCCTTGTCGATCAAGCGCAGGATTGGCGCTATCATCGTAATCTTAATTTAGTGCACTGTCACCGTAATCGTAATTTAGTGCACTGTCACCGTAATCGGTCACCGTAATCGGTAACCGCGCCGTAATCGTGTGAATACCGCGAAAGACCGGCCATCCATTGATTTTAATGGTGCTGCTGGACAGGATTGAACTGTCGACCTCTCCCTTACCAAGGGAGTGCTCTACCACTGAGCTACAGCAGCCCGCCGGAAGCGGTGAGCGGGTTATGCCACGATCCGAACCCGACCGCAAGGATAAATCACGCAGAAACCGCTCAGAATTTTAGGGCCACCTTCCGATAAAATGGGTCACGGCTCACCTGCTATGGCTTGGGCCCGGACCAACCGACGGGCATCCTCTCGCAGTCTGGGCAGTCGACTTCGGAATAGCAAAGCCGCCACCACACAAATGCCGCCGCCCGACGAGACCGCCACCGGGGCGCTCAGGTTTTCAGCCGCCATACCCGCCAACAACGCCCCAATCGGCGCCATGCCTAAAAACATCATCGAGTAGGCCGCCATGGCGCGTCCCCGATAGATATCCGGCACCATCGCTTGGACCAGGGTGTTGGTCGATGCCATTTGCACCATCATGGCGTAACCAACCCCGATCAAAATGACTACGGAGAGCCAAAAATTCGTCGACCACGCGAACAGGCACAAACCAGAACCAAAGGCCAAGGCCCCGTTGGCGATCCAAGCGCTGATATTCTCCAGTCCTCGCCGCATGGCCAAGGTCAAGGCGCCCAGCAAAGCCCCAAGACCGGCAGAACTCATTAAAACGCCAAGAGCCAGTGGCCCGCCTTTTAAGATATGATCGGCAAAAATCGGCATTAAAACCACATAAGACATACCAACCAGGCTGAATAATCCTAATAATGACAACAACAATCGAATTGGACCCGTGGAGATAACATAGGTTAGGCCATCCAGGGCCTGAGTCATGACCTTTCCCGTAGCGCGCCGGGGCGATTGCGCTGGCAACCGCATGGTGAGCAAAGCCGCCAACACCGCAAGAAAGCTCGCCGCATTGAACAGAAAGCACCAGCCCTCCCCCACCGCCGCTACCGTCAACCCGGCCAACGCGGGCCCAACCAAACGGGCACCGTTGAACATCGACGAGTTCAGGGCAATGGCATTGGAAAGGTCTTCACGATCGACCAGTTCAACCACAAAAGCCTGACGGGTCGGCACGTCAAAGGCATTGACCACCCCCAACAGAACCGCCAACACAAACAGCTCCCAGATCATGATCTGGCCGGACAGGGTTAACACCGCCAGACACAACGCCAACAGCATCGATATGCTTTGCGTCAGCAATAAAATCCGGTGTCGAGAAAATCCATCGGCCACAGCACCACCGATGGGTGACAACAACAAAATCGGAATTTGGGCAGCAAACCCCACCAACCCCAACAAAGCCGCCGAATCGGTCAGGCGATAGACCAACCAGGATTGCGCCACCCATTGCATCCAGGTACCAATCAGCGAGACCAGTTGCCCAGCGAAGAACAGACGATAATTCCGATGCCGGAAGGACCGCTTGAGCATCGCAAAACGACCGGGGCGTCTTCCACCGGGACGCTCGGCGGACGCACCATGGGGGTGATCAGAGGGGCTCGGCAAACGGTCCTCACCTGAGTATAAAATGTGATCACACCAGAAGCGATGTTAAGACTTCGGCACAGACGAATTCTGTGCAGGCTCTTTTTTCCTTGGGAAAGAGCCTGCGCCCCGATTATTTTGAGGCGTCTTCGTCGGCCTCGACGCTTTCGGCCTCTGGAACAGCCGTAGGGGCCGTGGCCGCAGCGCCCGAACCTGCGGCGGCAATCTCCACCGCCGCCGCCATCGCGTCCGTTTTAGCGTTGACCACCGTTAACGCGGTGCCATCCCGGACAGGATTTCCACCAACCGCCGCCACCCACTGCCAACGGCCATCCCGCTGACCCACAGTCAGGACGCAGCCTCGGCAAGAGGTCGTCAAAAGTCCACTGGCATTGGGCAACCAAACAAGATTCACGAGATCGGTTCCTTTTCTAAAGAACGAAAACAAGGCTTGAGGAATGATACCGACAAGCGATGACACAACGACACAGCGCCGGTCCTCGGCCTGCAACCGCACAGGCCCGCGCACCCAGGCGCGCGAAGCCGAGGGCGCAGAGGCGCCCGCCCGGCATCTGGACAACCCCGATCCATCACCATCAAGGCTCGATGATACGACAGCATAGTTGCCCCTCAGACGGGGGGTAATGCAACCTGTTTATTGGGCCCGCGCCAAGGTCAACGGTGTCGGCGCCTCGCCCGCACACCAACGCCGCCACACAATACGGTAAGCCTGCTCTAAATGGTGGCTATAGCTTGGCGCATCCATCAATGGCGAGGCCGCAAAGCGTTCCCTCAGCCCCAGGCGGGCTTGAACCAGCCGGTCAGGCTGTTGGGCCAACGCCACCGCCACGGCGATGTAGGTTTCGGTATCTTCGGTAATGGCGTCGAGCAAACCGACATGAGTTAAATGGCCAAGGCCAACTCGAGAAAACGGTGTACGCCCGACGCGCGTTATCACCGGCACGCCCATCCACAAGGCGTCAAAGGTCGTGGTGCCGCCATTGATGACCAACGGATCCAGCGCAATATCCACCAGCCGATAGGGCGTATAAGGATCGGGCGTTGGAGCCATCAGGATGAGCCGCTCGGGACCGATGCCGTATGGTGCAAAACGATCCAGGCACCAAGCGTTATTGTCGCCTCGTCCCAAGCCATTCCATTTGAGCCTCAACTTAGCATCAGGAACCGCCCGGAGAATCGCCGCCCAAGCTGCCACCGTCGCCGGTCCCATCTTGGCAACATTATTGAAACTGCCGAATGTGACGAAGCCATTGGCAAAGGCCGGCGGCTCCGCAGCCGGGAGAATATCCGTTCGACTCGGGCGGTAACACACATGGGTTTCAGGCAATCGGATCAGTTTTTCACTGTGCCAGACATCGGCCCAAGGCGGCGCAAAAAACGGGTCGACAATTCGGTAATCCACCGCCGCCATCCCGGTCGTGTTGGGGTAAAGCGGATAACTGATCTGAACCGGCGCGGGTCGGAGGCCGAGCACCGGCAGCCGGGTTCCAGCCATATGCCCGCCGCAATCCACCAAAATATCGATGGCGTCGGCGCGAATATATTCGGCCAACCGCTCGTCGGATACCGTCCGACAAGGCCGCCAATGCTCGGCCCGGCGCTGAAACAGCGCGGTAATATCATCGGGCTTCGCTGTGTTGTCGTAGCAAAACAGCTCAACCTCGGAACGGTTGTGGCTATCCAGAACCGGCAACAGCGAATGACCGCATGGGCTCCGCCGAAAATCCGGCGACACATACCCAACCCGCAAGCGCCGCTCTGGACTGCGATCATGGGTGGAAAAGTCCTTGGCCGCAATCGGCTCTAACCAGGATCGGCTCAGGCCGTCGTCAAAGCGGCGATGTTCGGCAAACACCGCCGCCGGATCCGCATCTTCCTGAAAACACAAGGCGAACAACAGATTATCGTGAGCCACCCGATGATCCGGTTGAATCGCCAAAGCCTGCCGCCCACAGGCCACCGCATCCGCAGGCCGTCCTTGATCCAACAGCACATTGCCCAGATTCAAAAGCGCCTCAAGGGACTCCGGTTGTAGCGTCAAAGCCTGCCGGTAACAGGCTTCGGCCTCGATCAAGCGGCCTTGGCCCCGCAGCACCAGGCCCAGATTGTTCATGGCCTCCACAGAATCGGAACGCAGCGTCAGGGCGCGCCGAAAGCATGTTTCTGCGGCCCCTAATTGGCCCAAGTCCCGACAGGCCAATCCCAGATTGCTGGTGGCTTCGACAGAATCGGGGCGCATGGCCAGCACCCGCCGGTAACAGGCGATCGCCTCCGTTGGTTGGCCTAAATTCTGAAGTACCACTCCCAATGTGTTATGAATCTCCGCCCGCTCCGGCGCGATCTCGGTTCCGCGCCGCAGACAAGCCGCCGCTTCCTCGGGCCGCCCCAAGGCGTAAAGCCCCTGCCCCAGGATATGCAGCAACCGGGCCTCCTGCGGCCAAAAAGCCAGCGCCCGCTCCAGCCCCTCGACCGCCTCCTGAGGACGCCCTAGCGCCAACAGCAGCGATCCCAGACTGAGGGCCGCTTCGGCATGGCTTGGCTCCAGCGCCAAAGCCCGCTGCAAATACGCAACGGCCTCGTCCTTCCGCCCCTCCCGTTGCAGTAACAGCGCAAGGTTGAAGGGATAGAGTGCAGATTGGCCATTCTCGGCAATCGCCGCCAAGATCAGACTATAGGCCAGCTCCAGGCGCCATGTATCACCAGCGATCAGCCCCAACAAATGCAGGGCATCGGCGTGGTGAATATCGATGTCCAGCACCTGACGATAGCAGGCTTCAGCTTCATCCAGACGCCCGGCCCGGTGGTGATCAAGCGCACAGGCCAAGGCTTCAGCAACGCTCGTGTCCATTCTAGGCCACCCACTCGCAAAATATCCGCCGATGCCGGCATGGCGTGATACCGGCGAGCCCTGATACTGACACATCGCCGGTCCTCGGGCCGCGACGGCGGCCCCGCGTCCTCGTGGACGCGAAGCCAAGGGCGCGGATGCGCCCGCCCGGCGTCTGAGGGCAGCCTTGATGAGTCACCATCAAGGCGTGATGGTATGAGTTCCCATCAAGGAGGCTTGGTATTATGATCGAGGGACTCGATGCCCGGAGACAGCGGCTATGACGTTGTTCAAGCAATATAACTTGTATGAAGAAATCTTCGAAAAACGCATGGAGATCGTTCGTGCGCGGATTGCGCAGCGGCGGATTTTGCAAAAGAAAAAAGAATTAGAGAAAAAGATAAAATCATATGATCTCAAGCGGTCTCTTTATCGATTGATTCTGATTTTTAGTGCCTTATCTGTATTGTTTGTTTTTGTGCGCATTGTTAATGATCTTTACTATTTAATAACCGGCATTGACTATGAAGTCTTTAAAGGCTTTTTCGTTCAGTTTTAAGCGCGGTGGGTTCCACCGACACTCGCAAAGGGCCCGCCGGCCCTTTGAACCCGTGACGTTTTGAGGCCAAGCTGGCACCGGCAAAGATCATCCCCCCATCCGGTCGCCGTCCCCTGGCGCCGGCACCTGGAAGCCGTCGTCGGTGTATTGCTTCAGCTTGTTGCGCAGGGTTCTGATCGAGATGCCCAAGATGGTTGCGGCATGAGTGCGGTTGCCCAGGCAATGCTGGACGGTTTCGATAATCAAATCCCGCTCAACCTCGGCAACGCTGCGGCCCACCATGCCGGTGGGCATGGTCACGCCGGGTGCGCTGCCCGGAACCGACACCGCCACCGGAGGCGGAACGGCGGCTCGGCCATAGCCGCCGGGCAAAACCGGCATGGGTGGCGGCGATGGTTGGGCCGCATAGCCGCCCTGACCATAGCCGGGAACAAAGGGTTGCGGCCCTCCACCGTAAGGACCGGAGCCACCGGCCTGGGGCGGTGGAGCCGGTGGTGGGCGGCCATTGTCCCGTGCCATCAATTGGCTGGTCAGCATGATGGCGTCGGGTTCGATTTGAGTGCCATGAGCCAGCAGCACCGCCCGGTGCATGGCGTTTTCCAGCTCGCGCACATTGCCACGCCAATGATGGGCCAACAGGATCGCGGACGCAGCGGGCGATAGCGGGCGCGGCGGAACCCCGTTGGCTTCGGCATATTTTCGGATGAAATGTGTGGCAATCAGCGGAATATCCAAAGGCCGCTCGCGCAGGGCTGGCAATCGGATATTGAAGACATTCAGGCGGAAGAACAAATCCTCGCGGAAATCCCCGGCCATGACCGCCTGTTCCATGTCGCGGTTCGAGGTGGCCACCAACCGGATGTCAACCTTGACCGGCTGCGAGCCGCCAACCCGATCGATTTCTCGTTCCTGGATGGCCCGCAGCAGCTTGGCCTGAAGCCGCACATGCATTTCGGTGATTTCGTCCAACAGCAGGGTGCCGCCGTTGGCCTCTTCAAATTTGCCCAACCGTCGGGCCACAGCCCCGGTAAAGGCACCCTTTTCATGGCCAAACAGTTCCGATTCCAAAAGATGTTCGGGAATCGCGGCACAGTTGACCGATATGAAGGGTTGTTCGGCGCGTCGGCTTTTGCGGTGAATATAGCGCGCCATCAATTCTTTGCCGGTTCCGGACTCGCCGGTGACCAGCACCGAGGCGTCACTCGGCGCGACCTGATCGGCGAGGCGCAACACCGCCGCCATCACCGGATCCTGGCTGACAATGGCGTGGCTTTCTTCGGCCACCGCCTCCAGCACCGCCGCGATCAGTTTGGCGTCAGGCGGAAGAGGGATATATTCCTTGGCGCCGGCCCGGATCGCCCGCACCGCTGCTGCCGCGTCGGTCCCAACGCCGCACGCCACCACCGGCACCAGGAACCGCTCGGCTTTCAGGGCGTCGATCAACTGGCCGACATCCAGCTTGACGTCGATCATCACCAGATCGACCCCCGCCGCCGCCCGCAACGCCGTCATCGCCCCATCGATGCTGTTGGTATGAGAGACCTTGGCGCCCCGCTGGTGCGCGATTCTCCCGGCCTCGGTCAAGTGGCCTTCCAACGTCCCGACGATTAACAGGCGCATGATCCCTACTCTCCCAGACGGGGGCGACCGAACGGCAAGCGGCCCATAACGGTCGCTCCAACCGCGATCCTAATCGAAATACTGCACCCGACACCCTGCGGGCAGCACGGAATTCAAGAGCATTTCCAAGCGCCGGGGGTTCTCTTGGCGAGCGATCGAGATCGCCCCGGTGAGATACAGGGTTCGGATCAAATTGTCCTGTTCCGCGTTGCTTTCCAGCTTGCCTGCCAACGGGGTCAGGATCATGTTGCCCAGCACCGCGCCATAAAAAGTGGTCAACAACGCCACGGCCATCGCCGGCCCGATGGCCGAAGGGTTGTTGAGGCTGCCCAACATTTGCACCAACCCCACCAACGTCCCAATCAGGCCCATGGCGGGCGCCACTTCTGCCGCCCGTCGCAACACCGCAGCGGTGCGCAGGTGAGCCGCCGTGGCCACCTCGGCCTCTCCGCCCAACACCTGTTCGATCTCGTCGGCGGGGTGGCCGTCGATGGCCATCACGAGGCAACGGTACAAAAAGGGCTCTCCCCGCAATTCGGGCAACAGTTCCCCCAGCGTCTCCACTCCGGCCCGACGCGCGGCCTCGGCCAGCAACAACATCTGCCGGGCCACTGCGCGCGGATGCGGGTTTGGGCGGAACAGGGCCGACGGCACCATCCGCCAAGCCAACCCCAGATCACGGGTCGAAAATGAAACAGCTGTCACCGTTAAGGTGCCGCCACCCACGATCATAAAGGCCGGTAAATCCAGATAGGCGCCGGGGGTTCCGCCGCCGACCATGGCCACCGCCACCACGCCAAAGGCTCCGGCCAACCCGAACAGCGTTGCCAAATCAAACGCCGAGCGGGCGCGCATGCCGCCAGAGCCGGAAGCCGGGTGCGGGCTATTGTTCGTTGAAAGAGGGCGCACCATGAACACAGTCCGTCATCATGAAAATAATTCTAGGAAAAAATGGCCCTCAATGATCAAGTCCGATCGGACTTGATGATTTCCGTCATGGTCACACCCAAACGATCTTCGACCACCACCACTTCACCGCGCGCTACCAGCCGGTTATTGACATAGATATCGATAGCCTCACCCACCTTGCGATCCAGCTCGACCACCGCACCCCGGCCCAATTTCAGCAATTGGCTCACCTGCATGGTGGATTTCCCAAGCACGGCGGAAATCTGCACCGGGATATCATAGACCGCCTCGAGATCCTTGGCTGGCGTTGACGAGATCTCGAAGCCGGACGTCCCGCTGTCAAGCTCATCAAGATCGAACCCACCCGCACTCGCCATGTTTGCCGCCCAATGTTAGCTCTTTTGTTCCGACATCACTCTTGCGCGCCCAACATCCGTTCGGCAATCGCCGTGATATCGGCTAGCAGTTGCTCGGTATTCCGTTCCGCGCCGCCGTCGGCCCATTCGATCCGTGCATCGCTTGGCCCTAGGCGAGCATCCCCCAGAATGATCAAACGGCCCGCAAAGCCCCGGTCTGCGGCCATGGCTTCAATATGGGGCCGAAGGGCTGCTACCATACCTTCACTCACCTTAATCGCGAGGCGGGGTTCGTCGATGGCTTCGTTCAGGCAGGTCGCGATAAAAGACTCCAACTCGGTGGCGCCGTGGCTGCGAATCAGGCTGGGGAGCAGCTTGTTGACCATGGCCATGGCCATGGCTAGGGGCTGCCCGGTTCGAGCTGCGTTGAGATCCTCGCGATCGGCCACCAGAACCTCGACGCCATCGGCTAGGCGCACCAGAGCGTCGGTTAAGGCCGCCTGCATCTGTTTTTCGGCCTCGTCTCGTCCTTGCTGAAGACCGGCGGCTAGCCCCGCCTTCCGGCCTTCGGCATGGGCCTTACTCCGAGCCTGTTCCAACTCTTCGGTGCTAAAGGTCGGCGGCGGGGGGGGCGGTGGCACCTCCGCCGCTTTGGCCTTCTGACGCCGTGCTTCCTCGTCGTCGGTGTCAAAGGAAACGTCGAACAGGAATTTTTGAACCGCCACCTACGTCCTCCCAAACTGTGCCGAGACGCCGCCCGGTCAGCCACACCACCGGGCCTTGATATTAACACATCAAGGTCGCCCTTATACCATCGGGCCTTGATGTTGATTCATCGAGGCTGCCCCTGGACGCCGGGCGGACGCATCCGCGCCCCCCTAGAGTCACACAAGGGCTTCGCACCCATGGGCGCGCAGGGCCGCCGTCGCGGCCTATACCGGCGGTGTGTCAGTGTTATGGCTCGCCGGCTTCAGTAGATCAACTCGTCCTCGCCTTTGCCTTCCGACATCACAATCTCGCCACGGGCGGCGAGATCCTTGGCGGTTTGCACCATCAACATCTGAGCCTCTTCCACATCGCGCAGGCGCACCGGCCCCATCGAGGCCATTTCTTCGCGCAGCATCTTGCCCGCGCGTTCCGACATGTTGGTAAAGAACAGGTCGCGTAGGGTTTCCGAAGCTCCTTTGAGCGCAATGGAGAGTTTGGATTTGTCCACGGCCCGCAGCATCGCCTGAACGCCGCTGGGGTCGAGCTTGCCTAGGTCTTCGAAGGTGAACATCAGCGCCTTGATTCGTTCGGCACTGTCGCGGTTTCGTTCTTCCAGAGCGGCAATGAACCGATGCTCGGTGGCGCGATCCAGGTTGTTGAAAATTTCCGCCAGCATTTCGTGGGAGTCCCGACGGCTGGCGCGGGCCAGGTTGGTCATGAATTCGGTGCGCAAGGTCCGTTCGACGTCGTCGAGCACCTCCTTCTGCACCGCTTCCATCCGCAGCATTCGCATGATGACTTCCATGGCGAAGCTTTCGGGTAGAATGGTCAGCACGCGCCCGGCATGCTCGGCGCGAATCTTGGACAAAACCACGGCCACGGTCTGCGGATATTCATTCTTAAGATAATTAGCCAGCACATTTTCATTCACGTTTGCCAGCTTGTCCCACATGGTGCGACCGGCGGGACCGCGAATATCTTCCATGATGGCGTCGACCTTGTCCTTGGACAAGGTCTTCATCAGCAACCGTTCGGTGCTGTCGTAGGTACCAACCAGAGAGCCGGTGGCCGACATCTGTTCGGCGAACTCGACGAACAGGCGCTCGATCAGGTTGGCGCTCACCGTTCCCAGATTGGCCATGGTCTGGGAGATTTCCTTGATCTCCTCATCGTCCATGTGCTGGAACAACTTAGCCGCGTGTTCCTCACCCAAAGATAGAATCATAATGGCGGCCTTCTCTGGGCCGGTCAGGGTGCGATAATCTTCGCGAACACGCATCGCCACGGCTTATTCTCCCTCACCCGAGATCGGTTTGCCGCCGCCCATCGCCTAAGTTTCCTGGTACAGCCAGTTGCGCAGGATTGAAACGGCTTCTTCAGGATGCTTTTCGACGATTTCACCAACCTTGCGCAAGGACGAGGCGCGCACCCGCCCTTCGACGCGGTTGATATCGATCATTTGCTCCAGCTCTTCGTCGGCCTGGGCGGCCTCCAATGCCAAATCCTGGGCCAGCGCCCCCGCCGGAGCCGCCAACTGGGCCGGCAACTGGGCTTGCTCGGCCAGCAACTTCTCCATGTCCTCCTCGGACTCGCTGGGCCGCTCGAACGCTCGGGTGATCAGCGGACGGACCACCAACAGAATGACCAGGATTGCGACGATGCCCAGGATCAGCATCTCGGCAATTCTGAGGACATCCTCTTTCGGCATGCCCAGCAGCATATCCGTGGCGTTGGTGAATTCGCCTTCGGGCACGACAAAGCGCATGTTGACGACTTCGAGGGTATCGCCGCGCACCGCGTCGTAGCCAACCGCTGAACGGACCAACGCACTGATCTGGTCGAGTTCTTCCTTGGGTCTTTGGCTGTAGACCGCAGGGCCCCCCTTGGGATCGGGGGTATAAACGCCGTCAACCAACACCGCGACCGACAATTTGCGGACCTGTCCGACTTCGCGAACCTGACTTTTAACCGTCTTGCTGATTTCGTAGTTGACGGTTTCCTCGTTTCGGTTGGTGCGGTTGCTGGTGATTGGGCCGGCCCCGCCGCTGCTGTTGTTTGCGCCTCCCGGTACGTTGTTCTGAACCGTCACCGAATCCATGGGGTCGCGGTCTTGGGCATCGGCTTTGTCATCCACCGTTGCGGTCGAGCGCACCACTTGACCTTCGGGGTCGTAGATCTCCGAATTGGTGGTAATCTGGTCGAAGTCGAGATCTGCCGACACCTCGGCGCGCACCTTGTCGTAGCCGACGGTGCGACCAACCAATTCCTCGATGGTGTGACTCAGCCTATGCTCGTAGGTTTGCCGCTTTTCGTCGGCGGTGGCGGCCATCGTCTCGGCGGTGTCAGCGCCCGTGCCGCGAGCCAACAGCTTACCATGGTCATCGATGATGGCCACCTGCGCAGGACTGAGCTTGGGGACCGACGCAGCGAGCAAATGCTGAATCGCCGAAATTTGCTCGGGGTTGAGGTGAATGCCGGGCCGGAGCTTCACAAACACGCTGGCGGTGGCGGTGGCTTCGGAGCGGCTGAACATTTCGCGCTTGGGGAGAACCAAATGAACCCGCGCCTGTTCGACTCCCTCAAGCGTCCCGATGGTCCGCGCCATCTCGCCTTCCAGGGCGCGCATCTGGTTGATGCTCTGCATAAAGCTGGTGACGCCGAAGCCCTCGCCCTTATCGAAGATTTCGTAGCCGACCGATCCTCCGCTCGGGAGTCCGGCCTGGGCCATCTGCATGCGCAGCCGACCCACCTGATCTTGGGGCACCATCACGCGGGTGCCGGTCTCGTCAACCTTGTATGGAACTTTTAGCTCGTCCAGCTTCTTGGCGATCGCCCCGGCGTCAGCCGTCTGGAGATCCGCGTAGAGCAACTCCATGTTTGGTTGAGAAAGGCGACCTGTCAGAAAGACGAAAAAGCCAAGAAGGGCTATGCCGACAACCGCAATGGCAGCAAGGCGAGCCGCGCCGAGATTGCGCAAGGTTTGCATAAACCCATTCACGAGACAGATCCCCGAACGGCCACCAATCAAGCGGACCGACAGAGGCGGTGGCGAGTCAGTCGGCCCCCTTCATTATAATGCGGTTTCCGCTCAAAAGGTGGGTTAATTTCCCAGAGCCTTCAAGCGGTCGGACTGTGTTGGTATCCTGGATCTGCCGAGCGTTGCGGGGCTCAACAGCCCCCAGCCAGAGCCAGAATATCCCGAGCGCGCTGATCCCAGGTGTAGCGTTCGCCAACCCATTTCTGACCGCGATCAGCACGAATCAAGGCCGCCTCAGGGCTTTGTTTCAGAGCGCGCAATTGAGTGGTCAGGCTTTCAGGATCATCCAGGTCAATGAAGGCCACCTGATCGTCATTCACCACCTCGGTTACAGGGCCCAGCCGACTGACCACCGTCGGGGTTCCGCTGGCGAGCACCTCGAAGAGCTTTAACGGCGACATCCAGCGGTGAGTGGCAACCGCGCGGGTGTAGGGCAGCAATACGCTGCCATAAGAGCGCAGCAGCCGGGGAATCAGAGCGTGGGCAACTGCGGGCTGAACAACCACATTGGGCCGATCCAGATCACGAGCGCGGGCGGCCTCGACCTCGGCAGGGGTGCCTCCGATCAACACGAAGCCATGATCGGGCAGATCGCGGGCCGCTCTCGCGATCAGATCCAGCCCGCGTTCCGGGCGCAAGGTGCCGTAGTACAGGTGAACCGGCGCCTCTGGCCCCAAACCAGCCGGCCAGGGCCGGTCGGCCATCGGCAGCGGTTCGGCTTGGGCGAAAGGGGCAAAATCAACGGCGTCATGACAGGCCACCACTCGTCCGGGCGGTAGTCGGTAGTCCTGGATCAAATGCGTGCGCAAAGACCCAGAAATCGCAACCCAACGAATCCGCCGCCCCAACAATGGCACCACCCGGCGAGCAACCGGAGACAGATCTTGATGCAGTTCCAAAACCAAGCGTGGGGTCAGCCATTGACCGGCCAACGCCACCCCTAAGCTTCGACTCATCACCATCGCATCCCGATTCCCGTTCCCGATCAGCCGGTGCAGCTCGGGCATTAACCGGGCGGTGAACTCGGCATAGCGGGTCTTTCCATACCGGGCCCGGCAGTGAATCGGACGGTGGTCGATGGGCAGTCCCGCCAGAACATCGACGGTTCGGCCATAGCCCGGCCACAGATAGGTGACATGACAGCCGATCCGCGCGAACGCCGCCAACATCTGGCAGGTCTGAAGAACATGCGCGGTCTCAGCCTCCATGATCATGTTGTTGGCCACGATCACGGATGTCGGCAAGGGGGAAACGAGGTTGGGCATCGGCCCTTGTGAAGCTAGAGGAGAAGACATCCTCCAACAACCGGGGGAAGGCAGACCTCCCCCAGATGCTGAGATGAGAAGGCTTTTGCGGGCAGCGTATCGACACCCGCAAGGAAGCTCCGCTCCCTTGCGGGCTCAGGAAGGGCCCGCCGCAAAAGCCAAGGCATAGGGCGTGACATTGGCGCCCACCACGCAAAGCCGAACACGAAACCCGGCTTTGTCCGTTCTACCGATCCCGAGCCATTCGGCCCAGCCGTAGCCGCAGGGCGTTCAACTTGATAAAGCCTTCGGCATCCTGTTGGTTGTAGACGCTATCGGCCTCGAACGTCACATAATCCAGGCGATAGAGGGAGTTTGGCGACTTGCGGCCCGCCACCGAAACAGTCCCCTTGAACAGCTTCAAGCGAACCGTGCCGGCCACCCGTTCCTGGGTCTGATCAATCAGGGCTTGCAACGCCTCGCGCTCTGGGCTGTACCAGAAGCCGTTATAAATCAGCTCGGCATAACGCGGCATCAGCTCATCTTTCAGATGCATGGCGCCGCGATCCAGGGTCAGGCTTTCCACCGCACGATGGGCGACGGACAGGATGGTTCCGCCCGGTGTTTCGTACACGCCTCGGCTTTTCATGCCGACATAGCGGTTTTCCACCAGATCAAG
The DNA here is from genome assembly GCA_903920145.1 of uncultured Rhodospirillales bacterium. GTDB lineage: Bacteria > Pseudomonadota > Alphaproteobacteria > Azospirillales > Azospirillaceae > BOG-933. The sequence continues at coordinate 5,210 of CAIXKV010000022.1, read as the reverse complement.
CCGGCCAATGCCGTTGGCGCCGCCCAGGTCATTGAGTCGGGCCAGCAGTTTGGCCGGAGACAGGGCCTCGCCATCCACCGCCACGGCATCGCCGCGCTCGAAGGTGACCTCGACATAGGTCGCCTTGTCGGGAGCCTTCTCTGGCGACACAGTGCGGGTGAACATCTGCTCGTCGGGCTCAACCCATGGATCTTCCAGTGCCTTACCTTCATAGGAGATATGAAGAAGGTTGGCGTCGGTGGAGTAGGGGGCCTCGCCGCGTTTGTCTTTGGCGATCGGAATCTGGTTCTTCTCGGCATACTCGATTAACCGAGTCCGGGAGTTCAACTCCCATTGGCGCCAAGGCGCGATCACCTTGATATCGGGCTTCAGGGCGTAATAGGTCAGCTCGAACCGCACCTGATCATTGCCCTTACCTGTGGCGCCATGGGCCACGGCGTCGGCGCCGACTTGCCGGGCGATCTCGATCTGGCGCTTGGCGATCAGTGGGCGCGCGATCGAGGTTCCCAGCAGATAGACCCCTTCGTATAGCGCATTGGCCCGGAACATCGGGAACACGAAATCCCGCACGAACTCTTCGCGCAGATCATCGATGAAGATGTTGCCTGGCTTGATGCCCAGCAATTCCGCCTTGTGGCGTGCAGGCTCGACCTCTTCACCCTGCCCAAGGTCAGCGGTGAAGGTCACGACTTCGCAGCGGTAGGTTTCCTGAAGCCAGCGCAAAATGACCGATGTGTCGAGTCCGCCGGAATAGGCCAGGACGACTTTCTTGATGTCTGAGGGCGCAACGACGCTCATGGAGGAACCCACATCCAAGGAAACAGGGAAGATCAATCAGGCTGAATCCGGGTCGGGCCCGGCCAAAACCAGGGCCGGGCCAAAACCAGGGCCGGGCCAAGATTAGGACGGCCTACGGCTTCCTGCAAGCCAGTTGCAGCGATCGAGAGCCCAGGTTTCCCCCCACCTTTCGCCGAGGGTCGGAGGGGTAGGAGGAAAACCAATCTATTTCAAGGAGATACCCTAATATCCTCGAGACTTGATCGTTGACTCATCAAGACCGCCCTCATACCAACGGCCCTAGACAGTGATCCGTGCCGTTGGTATCGGCGGCGACCGCCGCCGCCGCGCGCCCCATGGCGCGAAGCCAAGGGCGCGGATGCGCCCGCCCGGCGTCTGAGGGCAGCCTTGATGAGTCACCATCAAGGCCCGATGGTATCAGACACCGGATGCGCAAAGCCGTAGCCCCTGGTTTCAAGCCAGCCACGGCGGCACATGGTCGAGGGCCAGCAGTTCGGCATAGTCCAGGCGCGGACGAATGATCGCGAACTGATCGTCTTTTACCAGCACTTCGGGAACCAATGGGCGAGTGTTGTAGGTGGACGCCATCACCGCGCCATACGCTCCCGCCGACAGGATCGCCAACAGGTCGCCGGGTTGGGGAACCGCCAAGGGCCGTTGTACGGCGAAGGTGTCGCCGGTTTCGCATACTGGCCCCACCACGTCGAAGGGCTCGACCAGATCGCCGGGGGCGGACTCGGCCACCGGCAGAATGCCGTGCCAAGCCTCATAGAGGCTCGGGCGAATCAGATCATTCATGGCGGCATCGACGATGACAAAGCGGCGATGCAGGCCGGCTTTGACATAGAGCACTCGGGTCAACAACACTCCGGCATTGCCGACCAAAGCCCGCCCTGGTTCCAGCACAATCCGGCAGCCCAACCCTCGAGTCGTCTCGGCGACCAGTGCCGCATAATCGGCCACGGAAGGCGGCGTCTCTTCGCGGTAGACGATGCCCAACCCGCCCCCAAGATCAAGTCGGTCGATGGCGTGGCCATCGCCACGCAGGGTTTCGACCAGATGCGCCGCTTTCTTGAAGGCGGCTCGGAACGGCGCCAGGCTGGTCAACTGAGAGCCGATATGGACCGCCACGCCGACGGCCCGCACGCCAGGCAACCGAGCGGCGAGAGCATAAGCCTCCCGCGCATGATCGAAATCGATGCCGAACTTGTTTTCTTTGCGTCCGGTGGCAATCTTGTGATGGGTTCCGGCGTCGATATCGGGATTGACCCGCAACGCAACCGGCGCGACCACGCCCAGATCGACGGCCACCGCGCTTAATGCTTCCAACTCGGGCAGCGACTCGACATTCAGTTGAAAGATGCCGGCAGTGAGGGCTGCCTTCATCTCGGCCTGGGTCTTGCCGACTCCGGAGAACACGATTCGCTCGGGCGGAACGCCGGCGGCCAGCGCCCGCCGCATCTCGCCTTCCGAAACCACATCGGCCCCGGCCCCTAACCGTGCCAGAGTCCCCACCACCGCAAGGTTGGAATTGGCCTTGAGGGCATAGCAAATGCCGACATTCTGATCGGCAAACGCTGCGGCAAAGGCCCGATAGCCTTCGGCCAGAGCCGAGCCCGCATAGCAGTAAACCGGGGTTCCCACGGCGTCCGCCACTTGGGCCAACGACACCGCCTCGGCATGGAGCCCTCCGCTCCGATAGGTGAAAGCGGTCATGGCTTGGTCGGGAAGGTGCCGGTGCTGCCCAACACCCCATTTGGCTGCAAGTCTTCGGGCCGGATGATCTGGGGATAGGCTGGCTTGGGCGCGGTGGATGGCGGCGGAGCCAAAGCCGGCGTCGTTGAGGTCGTGGCGTCCGGTGCTGGCGGAATCACCGCCGGTGACGGCGGAACTGTGCCCTGCGGGTCCAGTCTCGTGTCAGGGTAAGCCCTGGGATAGGCGATGGCGTCTGGCCCGGCGTCTTCCGCCGGAATGACGTGGCTAGGTTTGCGACCACAGCCGGCCAAGGCCAGCGCCGCGCCGGCCAACACCAGTCCGGTAAAGCCGCGACGGCTTGGCCGGGCCTTCGTAAGCACGGTTTTCACGGGAACCTCATTCATAGGAAAGACTCTCGAGCCCGAACGATCGCTGCACGGACCCGTTCGGGGGCGGTGCCGCCGAAACTGCGACGACTGGCCACCGACGCATCCAGACTCAGGGCCTGATAAACCTCGGCGGTAATACGTGGCTCCACCCCTTGCAGGGTTGCTAAATCCAATTCGGCGAGCCCCTTGCTTTGATCGTCGGCGAGCCGGACCAGACGGCCCGTGACGTGGTGGGCCTCGCGGAATGGCATGCCCAAGTGTTGCACCAGCCAATCGGCCAAATCGGTCGCGGTCAGAAAGCCGCGCTCGGCGGCGCGGCGCATGGCGATCGGGTCCGCCACCATGTCGCGCACCATGCCAGCGGTTGCCGCCAGACACAAAGCCAGGGTTTCGTCGGTCTCGAATACCGGCTCTTTGTCTTCCTGCATGTCCTTGGAATAGGCCAGCGGCAACCCCTTAAGCGCCACCAACAATCCGGTCAGCGCCCCGATCACGCGCCCAGCCTTGGCCCGAACCAGCTCGGCGGCGTCGGGATTGCGCTTTTGGGGCATAATCGAACTGCCGGTGGTGAAGGCGTCCGAAAGCCGGATAAAGCCGAACTGAGCCGTACACCACACTACGATTTCTTCGGCAAAGCGCGACAGATGGACCGACAGGATGGCGGCCGTCGCCAGATAATCCAGGGCGAAATCCCGGTCAGACACCGCATCCAGGGAATTGGCGGTGGGCCGATCAAACCCGAGCGTCGCCGCCGTCTGGTCGCGGTCGATGGGATAAGGGGTGCCGGCCAGCGCCGCCGAGCCCAGCGGACATTCATTCAGGCGGACCCGAGCGGCCTTGACCCGGCTTCGGTCCCGTCCGAACATTTCAACATAGGCCAGCAGATGATGGCCGAACGTGACCGGCTGGGCGGGTTGCAGATGGGTGAAGCCAGGCATGACCGTATCGGCGTGCCGTTCAGCCTGCTCGATCAGGGCCGCCTGGAGGTCGCGCAGACCGGCATCAAGCCGATCCAGGGCGTCTCGTACCCACAATTTGAAATCGGTGGCCACTTGGTCATTGCGCGAGCGTGCGGTGTGCAGCCGCTTGGCCGGGGCGCCGATCAGTTCGGCCAGCCGGGACTCGACATTCATGTGAATGTCTTCCAGGGCGGTCTTGAACGGAAAGGTGCCCGACTCGATTTCCTGGAGAACCTGGGTCAAACCGGCATGAATGCGTTGGGCGTCCTCTTCCGAGAGGATGCCCTGTCGGGCCAGCATGGCGGCGTGGGCCTGGGAGCCGGCAATATCTTGCGCCGCAAGCTTGCGGTCGAAGCCGATGGAGGCGTTAATCCGCTCCATGATGGCAGCCGGCCCGGCGGCAAAACGCCCACCCCACAACTGGTTGGCGCCCGGATCGGTGGACGGCGCGGCGGCAACGGCGGTATCAGAGGACGAATCGGTCATGAGCATATCAGGAGGCGACGGGGTGAGGGACTCGAACGGTACTATGCGCGTTTTGCGCGCCGTCGCAATGGCGCTGTTGCTGTTGGCGCTGTCGATTTCAGGAGACTCTGCCGCTGCCGAGTCTCATCCGTTCGATCCGGCGCCGTCGCTCTTGCCGGCCCCCCCCATGACATTTCTGGATGGGACCGGCCAACGGCTTGGGTTGGAGGCCTTTGCCGGAAAGCTGGTACTGTTGAATCTCTGGGCGACGTGGTGCCCGCCTTGTGTCGACGAAATGCCCGCCCTGGACCACTTGGAAGCCACATTCGGCGGCGATTCCTTTGAGGTTGTGGCGGTTTCGATGGATCGCGGGGGGCGCCAAACCGTCGAGCCCTTCTTGCAACGTCATCACCTTAGCCATTTGGCGCTCTATCTCGATCCCACAGCCGCCGCGCTCGGGGCCTGGAGCAGCAACAGTCTGCCAACTTCGGTGCTGATTGCTCCCGATGGTCGGGTGTTGGGCCGGATCGAGGGCGAAGCCGACTGGGAGTCCCCTGAAATCTTGGCGCTGATCCGCCACTACCTTGCCAAACCGGCCTCACGCCCCTCGGAATCCTACGGGCTCATCAAAACCAGCGGATAACCGACGCCATGACCATCGAGAGCCTTCGGTTGCGGAATTTCAAAAGCTTCCAGGATGCCGCTCTGGACACTCTGCCCAGTTTCGCGGTGGTGGTTGGTGCCAATGGCACCGGCATGACTGATACCCTCGAGCCTTGATGTTGACTCATCAAGGCTGCCCTCAGACGCCGGGCGGGCGCATCCGCGCCCTTGGCTTCGCGCGCATGGGCGCGCGGGGCCGTCGTCGCGGCCCGAGGACCGGCAGTGTGTCATCGTTATAGCT
>CAIXKV010000021.1 GCA_903920145.1 uncultured Rhodospirillales bacterium | reverse complement strand
GCCTTGATGTTGACTCATCAAGGCTGCCCTCAGACGCCGGGCGGGCGCATCCGCGCCCTTGGCTTCGCGCGCATGGGCGCGCGGGGCCGTCGTCGCGGCCCGATACCGGCAGTGTGTCATCGTTATAGCTCGCCGGTATCATCCTATCGGGCCTTGATGTTGACACATCAAGCTCGCCCTCATCAGAGTATCATTAGCCGGACCGTGTCGGCACAATTTTGCCGGACTGTGTCTGGCTTTGTAACAGTGTGTTGGATTTCCCCCCCATGGATTCATCCCAAAAGCCGTTCTTTGCTCAAAAGTTGTTCCTTGATGGCCTGCGACAGCATGGGGCCGGGGCGCTGAAACACGCTGAGGACAGCTATCGGCAGGCGCTGATTTTCGATCCTGCCCATGCTGACAGCCTGCACATGCTGGGATGCCTGGCTCATAACGCCGGACAAAGGGATGAGGCCATCGCCCTGATCCGACGCGCCATTGAAACCCGAAAAAATGTGGCGCTTTACCATCTGAGTTTGGGGCATGCGCTGGTGGCCAAGGGCCAACTGTCCGACGCGGTCCCCCATTACGAACAGGCCCTAAGCTTGAAGCCCGCCCCACAGGCCGAAGCCGAAGCCCATCACGCGCTGGGCGCGGTGTTGCGGGCCTTGGGTCAGGGGGACGCGGCGATTCACCATGACCAGCAAGTGGTGAGGCTCAAGCCCGGCGATGCCCAGGCGCACAACGCGCTGGGATCGGCCTTGATGAGCCAGAGCCGATTCCAGGAGGCCGCCGAGTCTTATCGTCAAGCCCTGACACGCCAGCCCGATCTGGCCGAGGCTCATAACAATCTCGGCACCATCCATCACCGCCAGGGCCGTTTTCCCGAGGCCATCGCCCACTACCAGCAAGCCTTGGCCTGTGACCCTGGTCTGGTCGAAACCCATGATAACTTGGCAACCTTGTTTCGGGATCAGGGATTGCTCGCCGAGGCTGCCGCCGGATATCAGCGGGCCTTGGCGCTCAGACCCGATTTTGCCGAAGCCCATCACAACCTCTCCATCGTCCGCAAAGAACAGGGGCGGTTGAGCGAAGCTCTGGAAGAAGCCCGGCAAGCGGTGGCGCTGAAACCCGAATCGGCCCGGCTTCATTCTCATCTGTTGATGGGATTGAATTACAGCCCCGATCTGGATGAAGCCGATCTGACCGCCGCCTGTCGAGACTGGGGCCGCCGCCATGGCCCGATATCGGCACGACGTGTGCGTCAAGGCTCGCCGGTATCACCGCCGCCTTTGCGGGTGGGCTATGTGTCCAGCCATTTCCGCCGGCATCCGGTGGGGTGGTTTCTGGCATCGGTATGGCCAGCCCACGCGGCCGGTGAGGTGGCCATTCACGCCTATTCCGGCAGCGTCCTCGAAGACCCCATGACTCGGCATTTGCGGAGCCAAACCGTGGTTTGGCGCGAAACCGCCGCAATGTCTGATGCCGAACTGGCCCAACGCATTGAAGACGACGGCATTCATGTGCTGGTGGACTTGGACGGCCACACCGAAGGCAACCGCTTGCCCCTGTTTGCCCACCGCCCGGCCCCGGTCCAAATCTCGTGGCTGGGACATGGCTACAGCACCGGCCTTGCCGCCATGGATGCCATCCTGATGGACGACATCACGGCCCCCACTGGCTGCGAGTCCCTCTTCACCGAGTCGGTGATGCGCCTGCCCGGTGGCCGCCTGTGTTACGCTCCCCCCGACTACGCCCCGCCGGTCACGCCCCCGCCCTGCCTGAGTCGGGATTGGGTGACGTTTGGCAGTTTCAACAATCTGGCCAAGCTTTCGCCAACGGTCCTCGAGCTATGGGGGCGGATTTTAGCCGCCGTGCCTCGAGCCCGGTTACAATTACGCTGGAAAAGTCTGGCCGACGAAACCGAACGTCACCGACTCCGCGCGGTGTTTGCCGCCATGGGCGGCGATCCAGAGCAACTCGACCTGTACGGCGCGGTGCCGCATCCGGCGCTGCTGGCGGCCTATGGCGACATCGACATCGCTTTGGACAGCTTCCCATTCGGGGGCGGATTGACGTCCTGCGAAGCCTTGTGGATGGGCGTTCCCGTGGTGACATGGCCCGGCCAACGCCCCATGTCACGCCAAACCCTTGGGTTTTTGGCGGCACTCGGAGAAACCGAGACCCTAGCAGCGAAATCGGCGGATGGCATGGTCGCTCTCGCCGCCACTCTGGCCGCAACCCCCGCCCGCCTAACAGTCCTCCGCACCAACCTCCGCCCCCAAATGGCTGCGTCTCCACTGTGCAACGGCCCCCGCATGGCGCGGGCACTGGAAGCGGCGTATCGCAACGCCTATAGGGTTTTTCGTAGGCTCCACCCCGGAATCGAGCAGGAAAGTTCGGATGCCCAAAGCGTCCTTGCAGGGACACAGGATAAGGCGGCGCATCAATCAGGCCCGCTTTCTACACCCGACTTTTTCACGAAAAATTTGCTGTAATTTCAATGGATTGGTTTTTGTGGGAAGAGATTGGGTTTGGTATGGAGAGACCTTGCGACCTTATGCCGCTTAAGAAACTTACGGAATCGTCTTGCAACGACAAGACAGTGTTACGGAGTATCTTTGCCCTTTTCGCGCCCATTGACACATGGTGTGGTTTATCGGTATGATGACTTTGTGTACCAGTTGGGGGATGAATTGACAAAAACACTAGGCCCTTTTGATTTAGACAAAGTCACTCAAGGCGATTGTCTTGAACTGATTCCGAACCTACCAGACAAGTCTATTGACGTATTGGTAACCAGCCCTCCGTATTGGGGTCAGCGCCTCTCAAATGGTACTGGAACAGAAAATGATCCGCGTGAGTATTTGAACTTCCTAGAAAATGTTTTCATTAATTTTTTGCCAAAACTCAAACCTCAAGGTATCATCTGGATTAATTTAGGAGATGCCTACAATACGCCCGTTAACTGGCGCCTTGATGACCGGCAGTATAGTACGCTCGGGGCTGATAAAAATGGATTATCAGACGATAATTCTGCGTACACGAAGCCTCGCGCAAAACGAAAGGCTTTCATTGATGTTGATAATAGTTGGTTAAGTTACGGAAATTTACTTGCGCTTCCTAATCGGCTAGTTATCTCTCTCTCAGAGAGAGGGTATGTTTACAGAGGCGAGGTAATCTGGCGCAAAAAAAATCCCATGCCAGAGGGCCGCTGTCGTCGCCCACATCGCCAGCACGAGTCAGTATTCCTGCTCGCAAAAGACGATGCCCACAGCTTCCGCGTCGCCCCGCCGGTTGGATCGGTATGGGACATCTCAAACGAAAAAATTGATGGCCCTGTACACTTTTCCAGATTTCCTGAAGAACTTCCTCGTCGGTGCATCGATGCTTACGGGCACTTGGGTTCTAATACGATCGTTTTTGATCCCTTTTCTGGATCGGGGACGACGGGCATAGCCGCTCTAAAACTCGGATGCCGGTATATAGGATTCGAAATAGATCAAGTACAGGTCGATGCTTCAAATAACAGAATTAAAATGATTTCTGAAAATGACGCACCACTTCTTCGCCTTGCTTCAAACGCTGGGTAATTCTTACAAATGTGATTATATTCTAATATTAACTATATGTTGTCTCCAGCGCCTCAGCAGAAACTCTACAAATTGGTCTGGCTGTGAATCAAAGAAAGACATCGTATATATCCTCTTCCCTGAAACAGTGATTGCTGGGCTTGGTGGCGTTCTGAGATTGAACGAAAATAGCCCATCAAATTGACCATTTACCTCGATATAATTACGCTTCAGACGCTCTTTTTCAACACCAACACTACGTCCCCCGAGTTCGCCATAATTAATCCCTATGCCGTGAGGTGGTGGGTAACTTTTCGAATCCATTGTTATAGCTATCGACAAAAGACCTCGTGCCATAAAAGCTGTGCTAGCAGGGACGTCATCCTGAATTCTTTCCGCAATACTAGACTTAACGTGTGCAGCTCCGAAAACGCTCCAAAACCCATTTGCATCACCTTCAAGAAATAAATCAACTTTAGTAGATCTTGTATTCATAATACCAAGATTATTCAAGAGCCTGTTTGCATCCACACTAGGCACTATACGCATTCTGATTCCGTGAGGCTGAAGCCGAGATGCGTATAATTTTACAAACGCTCTTTCGAGAGCAAAACCGGAAACTCGCTTCCACTTATTATCGTTCCATCCAGATTGGATAAGGTGACGATAGATGACATGTTGCCAGAGGTCGCTTGGATTCGCTAATGGACACGCTGTAACAACTTCGATAAAGGCGTCAGCAACCGCTGTTGATATTTGATTACCACTTCTCAAAAAATCATCTAACCGCTTCCTTGCTCGAATCACTTGTGCATCAGTAATATTATCTACATCTACAAAAACAGAAGGCACCCCCGCTTGTGCTGATGTGCACTCAATATTAGCCATAACTAAATAAGATCCTTGGGATTTACATCCAGCGATAATGCAATTTTATAAATGTTTATAAGACTAATATTTCGTTCCCCGCGCTCAACGCCACCAATATATGTCCGGTCAAGACCGCAAGCCAAAGCAAGTGCTTCTTGAGAAAGCCCTTTCTCCTTCCGTATAGCCCGAACGCGCGCGCCAAACGCCTCTTGTATGGCTTTTTCATCAGATTCATTCATGAGCCGAAACTGAGCATGAGTGACGACTCTGAGTCCACGGACTTTAAGTATCTATTGAGGATAAATAGCTTTTCATCGGGCGCAGCTAGCTTAGAAGCTGCACAACCACTGATCTTGGCCGGAACCTCGAAGTAACTGACACATCGCCGGTCCTCGGGCCGCGACGGCGGCCCCGCGCGCCCATGCGCGCGAAGCCAAGGGCGCGGAGGCGCCCGCCCGGCGTTTGAGGGCAGCCTTGATGAGTCACCATCAAGGCCCGAAGGTCTTTATACCTTATATATGATCCGGTCCCCTCGCCAGGGCTTCACCCTGGAGAGTCGATCACCGCCTCCTCCAGCGCCGCCGCGACCTGATCGACCACGCTGGACCAGTCGCCAATTTTAGGCTGTCTGAACAGACGCGCGGTTGGATACCAGGGGCTGTCTTCCCGGTCTAATAGCCACCGCCAGTCGGGACAGAAGGGGATTAATATCCAGACCGGCACCGCCAGCGCGCCGGCTAGGTGGCAGACGGCGGTGTCGACCGAGATCACTAAATCCAGGGCGGCCACCACGGCGGCAGTGTCGCTGAATGTGTCCAGGTCTGGCCCGGCATCGAGGAACGGCCCTGCCACCGCCAACGCTGCGCGTTCGGCAGCTGTGGCGTCTTTTTGGAGATTGACCACGGTTAATCCGGGGATCGAGAGAAACCGGGAAAACAGCGCCGCCGTCATCGAACGGTTGCGATCATTCTTATGCTGGGGGTTGCCACGCCAAACCACCCCAACCTTAAACCCGCCGAACCCGGCCAATCGCTCCCGCCACAGGGCGGCTGACACCGGATCCGGTTTCAGATAGGGCACTTGCGCCGGGATGCTGTCCAGATCGGTCCCAAACAAGCCGGGTAAACTCAGCAAGGGCGCGTGGCATACGTAACTCGCCTGGCCATGAGCCTCAGGGTGGAACGCCTGAATATCGGCAAAGCCGCGCGTCAGTTCCCCAAGAGCCGAGGGACAAGACAACAGCACGCGCCCACCGCGCTGCTGAACCATCGGCACATAGCGAATAAATTGGAGCGTATCACCAAATCCCTGCTCACTATGAAGCAGGATCGTGCGCCCCCCAAGCACCTGACCATCCCATAACGGCCCCGAAACCCCATGGGGTTTGGTTTCTTTCCGACGCCACCGCCACTCGTACTCGCGCCAGCCAACGGCAAAATCCCCAAGCAACAGCCGCAGCAAGGCGTCGTTCCAATGGGCATCGGCATAATCCGGGCGACGAGCAATGGCCAGCCGGTAGTATTCCAAGGCTTCCTCAAATTGGCCTTGCTCTTTGCGAGCATTCCCTAAATTACTATATGCTTTGGCATAACCAGGGCGAACGTCCAAAGTCCGCAGATAGCTCTCCACCGCCTCCTCAAGCCGTCCCTGCTCTTTCAGAGCATTGCCCAAATTGTTGTGAGCCTTAGCGTAATCCGGCTTGATGGCCAAAGCCCGCCGGTATTCACTTTCGGCAGCCCTCTGGTTTCCTTGTTCCTGAAAGACTAACCCCAAATTATAATAGGCTTCGGCATAATCTGGTTTGATGGCTAGCGCCTGCCGATACTGACTTTCGGCTTCAGCATAACGGCCTTGATCTTGAAGAACCGCCCCGAGATTGTTGCGGGCCGTGACCGAATCCGGGCGGGCGGCCAAGGCTTGGTGATACTCGGCCTCGGCCTCTGCAAACCGCCCTTGGTCTTTCAAAATATTTCCCAGATTGTTGTGGGCCTCGCTGAAGGTTGGCTGAAAAGCCAAAGCCCGCCGGTAATGAGCGATGGCCTCGCTGACCCGCCCCTGCCCCTTCAACTGATTGGCCCTGTTGTAATGAATTTGGGCGGCGGTCTCGGGCATTTCGGCCAAGACCTGCTCAAGAGCGGCGAGGTCTTCAAGAGCAACCCCCAGATTATTGTGGGCGGCGGCATGATCGGGTTGCAGCCGGATGGCCTGCCGATAATGCGTCACGGCCTCTTCCAGCCACCCTTGCCCCTTGAACGCATTGCCTAAATTGAAATGAGCCTCGGCATCGTCGGGCCGCAAACCCAGCACATGCCGATACAGGACCGCAGCATCATCCGGTCGCTCCTGGTCCTCGAAGATCAGACCAAGATTGGTGTAGGCTTCGGCAAATCTGGGCCGTAGGGCGATGGCCAATCGATAATGCTCCGCTGCTTCGTCCAGCGCCCCCATGTCTTTGAACAGATTTCCCGCATTATTATAAGCTTCGGCGAAACGTGGTCGCAGCAACAAGGCACGGCGCGTATGAGTCAGCGCCTCTTCTACCCGGCCTTGCCCCCGGAGCAGCACGCCAAAATTGCTGTGGACCTCGGCATCATCGGGAGCAAGCGCCAAGGCTTGGCGGTAATGAGCCTCGGCTTCGACCTCCTGTCCCTGATCTTTCAGCACAATACCCAGAACATTATGGGCGCGGGCATGATCCGGCTTGATGGCCAGGGCCTGCTCCAGATGCGTCCGGGCTTCGTCAAGCCGGCGTTGCTCTCGCAGGACGATGCCCAAATTGCTGTGGGCTTCGGCAAAATCCGGTTGCACGGCCAAAGCCTGCCGGGTCTGCGCCTCCGCCTCGTCCAACCGCCCTTGCTCCCGCAGAACCACGCCCAGGTTGTTGTGAGCTTCGGCGTAATCCGGGTACAACACCAGAGCCTGCCGATAGTGGTCGACGGCTTCGGCCAAATGCCCCGATGCCCGGTAAACCTCCCCCAGATTGTTATGAAAGGCGGCAACGCCGCCGCTCAAACTCAGCGCCCGCCGGATCAGAAGGATAGCCTCGTCATGCCGACCGGCCTGATGGGCTAACACGCCTAACAGATGCAGGCTCTCGGCATGACGGCTGTCCAGTGCCAGGACATCCCGATAGAGCCGCCCGGCAGCATCCAGCCGGCCCTCTTGATGGTGAGACCGGGCTTCAGCAAAAAGGCTAGCAACCGGGGATTGAATCATGATCGTGGATTCCGGCCCTCGGTGTTAGAAAAAGAGGCTTTACCCCGTTTCTTTAGTTTACGCAGAGCCCCGCCCTACACCCGCAAGGAGGCCATGCCTCCTTGACCTCAAAACGTTACAGGAAAAACGTCAAGGGTTCCAAGGGCCGACTGGCCCTTTGCGGGTGTGTGGGCAAAGCCCCTTACGCTCAAACCACCCGGATATTCTTGAACTGCCAAGGATCGTCGGTGTCGATATCCTCTTGGAACAGCACCGCGCGGCCCTCAAGCGGTGTCCAATCGCTGTAAACCCCGACTACATCGCCGAGATAAGGATTGGCGACCTCCAAAATCCGGCGGTAATCGATCTCGTCAGGATCGACCACACCCGCATTCGGATTCTCCAGCGCCCAAATCACCGCGCCCAACACCCCAACCGTCACCTGAAGGCTGGTGGCACTGTTGAACGGCGCCAAGTCTCGGGCCTGCTGGATCGAAAGCTGCGAACCATACCAATAGGCGCCCTTGGCGTGCCCCATCAGCAGAACCCCCAACTCGTCGACACCCTCCACCAGTTCGTCGACCATCAGACGCTTCTGCTTTTGAACCTCCTGGTTCTTGCCGTTGAACTCATGCAAGGACAACACGGCATCGTCGCACGGATGATAGGCATAGTGACAGGTCGGGCGATAGCGAACCGTACCGTTATCCTGAACAGTCAGATAGTCGGCAATGGAAATCGACTCGCCATGGGTAATCAGGAAGCCATGGAACGGCCCTTCCATCGGCGTCCAGGTCCGAACCCGCGTGGTGCAGCCTGGCCGCTCCAGCCAAATGGCGGCGTCGCAGCCAAAGTCATGGCGGTGGGCATCGGCAGGCCAATGACGTTCGTGGCTCCCCCATCCCAGTTCCGCCGGCTGCATGCCTTCGCTCAGGAAACCATCCACCGACCATGTGTTGACGAACTCGCCCCGCCGCTTGGGATGGCTGCACACCTGGGTATCGCGCTCGGCGATATGAATGCTCTTGATCCCCAACCGCTCGGCCAACAGACCCCACTCGGCCCGATCCCGAGGCTCGGTCACCGCAACGCCGGTGTCCCGAGCGATGTTCAGCAACGCCTGCTTAACGAAATGCGACACCAATCCGGGGTTGGCGCCGTGGGTCAGCACCGCCGTTGGGCCGCCCTGGAAGGGCACCCGCCGCGCATGAGCGGCCTCACGCAAGGCATAGTTCGAGCGTAGCGATGGCGAAACCGACGTGTCGGTGTAGCCACCCGGCCAGGGCTCGATGCAGGTATCCATATAAAGGGCGCCCCGACGATGGGCGAACTCGAACAGGGCGATACTGGACACGTCCACCGACAAATTGACGATGAAGTCCCCGGCCCCAACCAGCGGCGTCAACACCGCTTCGAGATTGTCCCGAGTGATCGGCTCGATGACAAAACGAGCAATCCCGGCGGCTTTAGCTTCAACCTGCCCTTTATCTTCGGCCGTAACCACGGTGATTTGATCGGCACGCATCTCGATGTGCCGCAGGAACAGGGGAAGAACCCCCTGGCCGATGCTGCCGAAGCCGATAATGACCATGCGACCGGCAAACTTGGCGTGCTTTGTGAACTCTGGCATGAGAAAAACGCCCTCGACGATTTAGGAGTTCAGGAAAGAGGCCGACGAAACCAGGGGGTTGCCCCCTGGACCGTAACGGAGTCGTGGACCCCGGACCCCATAACTACAAAGGGCATGGGAGTTAATCTCCCAACATCCCCAACGCATGCCGAAGCTTTTCTACCGCCGTAGCGGCAGCTTCGCGACGCTCCTGGTTTTCCTCCACCACCTCTTCGGGAGCCTTGGCGACGAAGGCGGCGTTGCCGAGTTTCTGGTCGATTTTGGCGATTTCGCCCACTAGCTTGTCAATCTCCCGTGTTAATCGGGCTCGCTCCCGATCCAGGTCGATGATCCCGGCCAATGGGAGAATCAGGGTCGCCTCGTCCAGCACCGTCTGAACCGCGCCCTGCGGAGCCGGGCCAGTATGGAGTTCGACCGATGCCAGACGCGCTAGGCGCAAGATCAGGTCGCGATGAGTGGCCAACCGCGCCGCCGCTGTCGACCCTGCATCCCGAATCAGCAAGGTCGGTTGGGAAGCGGGAGGCACGTTCATTTCGGAACGCACAGCACGCACCGCCGAAACCAGCCGCACCACCCAATCCATTTCGCCTAGTGCCGCCTCGTCAATCAGCGCCCGGTCATGGTTGGGCCAAGGTGTCGAAATCAGCCGGGCCGGTCGGCCCTCGGCCCCCGTGGGCGAAAGCCGCTCCCACAGCTCTTCGGTGATGTAAGGCATAACCGGATGCAACAGGATCAACACCTGATCCAACACCCAAGCCGTGACGGCGCGGGTTTCGGCCTGAGCCGCCGCATCGCCGCCAGCCAGAATCGGCTTCGTGAATTCCAAATACCAGTCGCAGAACGTCCCCCACGTAAACTGATAAAGGGCGCTTGCCGCTTCGTTGAACTTGTACGCTTCCAACGCCGCCGTCACCCGCTCGCTGGCACTGACCAGCGCACTGACGATCCAACGGTTGACCGTCTGAGTCAGATCGGTCGGCGTGAATCCCGGTTGGGGCGGACAGCGATTCATCTCGCAATAGCGGGCCGCATTCCACAGCTTGGTGGCGAAATTCCGATAGCCCTCCACCCGAGCCGGCGACAATTTGATGTCGCGGCCCTGAGCCGCCAGCGCCGTCAATGTAAAACGCAAGGCATCGGTGCCGTATTCGTCCACCAGATGCAGGGGATCGATGATATTCCCCTTGGACTTTGACATTTTTTGGCCGCGCTCGTCCCGCACCAGCGCATGGATATAGACGGTATGGAATGGCACATCGCCCATAAAATGGAGCCCCATCATCATCATCCGGGCGACCCAGAAGAAGATGATGTCAAACCCCGTAACCAGCACGTCACCGGGGTAATAACGCGCAACCTCTGGATTTGAATCTGGCCAACCGAGCGTTGAAAATGGCCACAATGCCGAAGAGAACCATGTATCCAGCACGTCCTGGTCACGCCGCAATGTTACGGCGGCGCCATAATGACGGTGGGCGGCAGCCTGGGCTGCCTCTTCGGTCTCTTCAACAAACACCGCGCCATCGGGACCATACCAAGCGGGAATCTGGTGTCCCCACCAGATTTGCCGGCTGATGCACCAAGGCTGAATGTTCCGCATCCATTCAAAGTAGGTGTTTTCCCAATGCTTGGGAACGAACACCGTTCGCCCACTCTCCACCGCTTCGATGGCTGGTTTGGCCAGAGTCTTGGCGTCCACATACCATTGATCGGTCAACCACGGCTCGATCGGCACTCCAGAACGATCCCCATGCGGCACCTTGTGGGTGTGCGGCTCGATCTTATCGACCAGTCCCAGGGCTTCCAGATCGGCCACCACCCGCTTGCGGGCTTCGAAACGGTCCAGCCCGCGATAAGGCTCGGGCACCGCGTCGTTCAGTCGGGCATCACGATCAAAAATATTGATGACCTCGACGCCAGCCCGCCGACCGACCTCGAAGTCGTTGAAATCATGGGCCGGGGTGATCTTAACTGCGCCGCTGCCGGTTTCGGGATCGGCGTAACTGTCGGCAACGATGGGAATCCGCCGTCCCACCAGCGGCAACAGCACACAGTGCCCAACCAGATCTCGATACCGTTCGTCATCGGGATGAACCGCCACCGCCGTATCGCCCAGCATGGTTTCGGGACGGGTGGTGGCCACCACGATGCTTCGACCGGATTGATCGTCCAGAGGATAACGGAAGTGCCAGAGATGACCTTTGATCTCGCGTTGTTCGACTTCCAGATCAGAAATCGCCGTATGCAACCGGGGATCCCAATTGACCAACCTCTGGTCGCGATAAATCAAGCCTTGCCGGTGCAGTTCGACAAAGACTCGCCGAACGGCCCGGTTCAAGCCCTCGTCCATGGTGAAGCGTTCTTTGGCCCAATCGGGCGAAGCTCCTAACCGCCGCAACTGGCGAGTGATCGTGCCGCCAGACTCGGCCTTCCAGGACCAAACCCGATCGATAAACGCCTCACGCCCGAGCGCCTGCCGGGTCACTCCGTCGGCCCCCAATTGCCGCTCCACCACCATCTGGGTGGCAATGCCCGCATGATCGGTGCCGGGCTGCCACAGGGCGTCCCGGCCACTCATACGCCGCCAACGGATCAGGATATCCTGAAGCGTATGATTCAACGCGTGGCCCATATGCAAACTACCGGTCACGTTCGGCGGCGGCATCATGATGCAATAGGGTTTGGCTTGCGACTGGCTGTCAGCCGCAAACACGCCGGACGCTTCCCAGATCGGATACAGTCTCGCTTCGACCTCGTGGGGTCGATAGGTCTTGTCCAGCATTGCTGAACCCTTCGTTTTTGGGCGATGTCGGGCGACCCGACGGGGGACGGGGAAAATCGGATCAGTAATCGCGCGATCGGCGAACCATCTTGTCGATTTCCTTCTGAACCATACGTTCCACCAGATTCGGCAGGTGCTCATCCAACCACTCGCGCAGAAGCGGCCTGAGCAGCTCCTTGATGACATCCTCGACAGTTCGAGCCCCAGGACTGATCGGCATGGAACCGATGAACCGCTCACCGCTCAGGCTGTTGGCCAGAGACGAGAATGCAGCGGTGGCCATGGATGCCGGCCGGTCAGAAATCAGCCGGTCATCGTCATCGGAGGGATAGCGTGGCCGTGGCGGCGGCGGGGGTGGTGGTCGCGGTTCTTCCCGCAACAAATCACGCAGCCCTTTGCTGCCCCAAGGGTCATCCTCCTCGTCCCGAATCGGTTCGTCCTCGACGACATTGGTCAGTTCGAGAACATCCTCCTCTTCCTCCTCCATGAATGGCGACGGCGGTGGAGGGGGCGGCGGTGGAGGGGGCGGCGGTGGAGGGGGGGGCGGAGGCGGCGGTGGCGGGGGTGGCGGCGGTGGAGGGGGGGGCGG